>DATCBL010000325.1:0-4245 GCA_036511875.1 Acidimicrobiales bacterium | reverse complement strand
CCTCGTCTGGCAGTACCGGGCGGCCTCGACCGCCCGCCTCCTCTCCCTCCCTGCGGCCCACTCGGCCGGCCTCGGGGTGGGCAGCTGGTTCATCCCCGTCGTCAACCTCTGGTTCCCCTATCAGGCCCTGCGCGACTGCCTGCCGCCCCGACACCCCGACGCCAGCCTGGTCGGCTGGACCTGGGGGTGCTTCCTCTCGGCCGGTCTGGTCACCGCGGTGGCGGAGGTGCTGGCCTTCTTCGGGAGCCCGGTCGGGTTCCTGATGGCCGCCGTCGCCCTGGCCCTGGGGGCGGGATTCGCCCACTTCGGCGTGCGCACCGTGCGGGCCATCGGCCGGGCCCACCGGGACCTCCTGTTCCCGGACCCGACCGGGGGCGCCCCATCGGTCGAGCCATGAAGTGGAGCTGACATTCCGCTTGTGGTAGCGTAAGCGGAGCCTCTCCTCCGGATCGGGTGCCATGGCGGTCGCCGGCACCCCAGACCCGCACCGGCATCCCCGGGACCCCCAAGCCCCGGCGACTACCGGGCACGACAAGGACCTCATGACCCGATCACTCGAACGGTCCAGCTACAAGGCCACCTTCGTGGTGTTGTTGCTCGGGGTCACGGCCTACGCCCTCCTGCAGTCGCTGGTGACGCCGGTGCTGACCACCATCCAGCACGACCTGCACACCTCCCAATCCACGGTGACGTGGGTGCTGACCGCCTACCTCCTCTCGGCGTCGATCTCCACGCCCATCCTGGGCCGGATCGGGGACATGGTGGGCAAGGAGCGGATGCTGGTCGTCACCCTGCTGGCCCTGGCCCTCGGGTCGGTGCTGGCCGGCCTGGCCCAGTCCATCGGGGTGCTCATCCTGGCCCGGGCCATCCAGGGCATCGGCGGTGCGGTGCTCCCCCTGTCCTTCGGCATCATCCGCGACGAGTTCCCGGGAGCCAAGGTGGCCGGGGGCGTGGGCATCGTGGCCGCCATGGCCGCCGTCGGCGGTGGCGCCGGGATCGTGCTGGCCGGCCCCATCGTGAAACATCTCGACTACCACTGGCTGTTCTGGATCCCCCTGATCATCACGCTGGTCGCCGCGGTCTGCGCCCAGCTCTTCGTGCCCGAGTCGCCGGTCCGGACCCCGGGCCGGATCAGCTGGCTGGCCGCCTTCCTGCTCTCGGCGTGGCTGGTGGCCCTCTTGGTCGGGGTCAGCGAGGCGCCGACGTGGGGGTGGGGATCGAGCAAGGTCCTCGGACTCATCGGCCTGGCCGTGGTGCTCGGCGTGGCGTGGGTGGTGGTCGAGCTGCGCTCGCGTCAGCCCCTGGTCGACATGCACATGATGCGACTCCCGGCCGTCTGGACCAACAACCTGGTGGCCTACCTCTTCGGCATCGGCATGTACTCGGTCATCGGCTTCCTGCCCCAATTCCTCCAGACCCCGAAGTCCACCGGCTACGGGTTCGGGGCCAGCATCATCCAGTCCGGGCTGTACCTGCTGCCCCTGACCGTGACCATGTTCATCTTCGGACTGCTGTCGGGCCGGATCGCCGTGGCCATCGGCTCCAAGGCCGCGGTCATCATCGGCTCGTGCTTCTCCACCGTGTCCTACCTCCTGCTGGCCTTCGCCCACCACGACCCGTGGGAGATCTACCTGGCCTCCACCCTGCTCGGGGTGGGCCTGGGCCTGGCCTTCTCGGCCATGTCCAACCTCATCGTCCAGGCCGTCCCCCACGCCCAGACCGGGGTGGCCAGCGGGATGAACGCCAACATCCGGACCATCGGCGGGGCGGTGGGGGCGGGCGTGATGTCCTCCATCGTGACCTCGACCCTGCTCCACAGCGGGTATCCGGCGGCGTCCGGCTACACGCGGGGCTTCGCCTTCCTGGCCGCCATGACCGTGGTGGCCATCGTGGCCGCCGTCCTCATCCCCACCGCCGCGTCCGAGGCCGCCGGCGACGATCACGAGCACCATCTGCACAACGCCGAGCTGGCCGTGGTGGCCGGCGGCACCATCACCGAAGGATGACGACGGGACCGACCACGGTGGGCACGGCGCCGGCGGCCGGGGCGGCCCCGGTCCTCCGACGGGACGCCGCCCGCAACCGGGCCAAGATCCTGGCCGCGGCCCGGACCGCCTTCGACGAGGACGGCGTAGACGTCGGGGTGGAGGTCATCGCCCAACGCGCTGGGGTGGGGGTGGGGACCCTCTACCGGCGGTTCCCCACCAAGGAGCTGCTCATCGAGGCCGTGGTGGCCGAGGTGCTGGAGGCGGTGCTGTCGGCGGCCGAGTCGGCCCTCGAGCACGAGTCCCCCGCCGACGGGTTCGTCGAGTACCTCCGGGCCGCGGGGCGGCTCCAGTTCGAGCACGCCGGCTGCCTGGCCCGGCTCTGGACCGACTCGGCGGGCGACGTGCGCGCCCGGATCGAGGTGGCCGGCCGCACGCTGCTGGCCCGGGCCCAGCAGGCCGGGGCCGTGCGTCCCGACCTGGTCTACGAGGACGTGGTCGTCCTGTTCTGGTCGCTGCGGGGGGTCATCGAGGCCACCTCGACGGTCTCACCCGAGGCGTGGCTCCGCCACCTCGATCTGCTGGTCACGTCGTTGTCCCCCGACGGCCGGCCGCTCCGCCATCCGCCCCTCACCGCCCGACAGGTGCAGGAGGCCAAGGCGGCCGCGGCCCTCCGTGACTCGCTCCGGAACCCGTCGCGGGGCGCCCGGGCCTGACTTGGCCGGGGCGGCTCCCCCCGCCTGGCGCCCCGGCCGGGGCGAGGCTAGGCGTCGGCGAGGCGGCGGAGCTGCAGGGAGAGGGCGATCTCCAAGACGCCGTAGAGGATCAGCCAGATCCCCATGATGACGGCCAGCACCCCGAGGGTCAGGTGGGGCCAGACCAGGGTGACCACCCCGGCGGCGAAAGCCAGCACCCCCATACCCACCCGGAAGCCCCGGGCCGGCGAGCCGTGGTCGCTGTAGGCGGTGAAGAACTCGATGATCCCGCCCACCACCCAGAAGAGGCCGATCAGGAAGGCCAGGGTGGTGACGGTCTCCTCGGTGTGGCGGAGGAACAGGATGCCGATGATCACCGACAACAGCCCCAGGATGGCCATCAGCCATCGGGCGCCACTGGTGTCATTCTGGTCGGCGATGGCCGTCACCATGCGGAACAGGCCGGCCACGAAGAGCCAGATGCCCAGCAGGATGGCGAAGGCGTAGATGGTGTCCCTCGGCCGCAGGACCACCAGCACGCCCAGGATGAGGGTCACGATCCCGAAGAACAGGACCCACCCCCACGACTTCCCCACGATGCGGAGGATGTCCCGCTCCTCCGGTGTGACGTCCGGTCCCTCTGGACTCGACATGGCAACCTCCCCGGCGCTCCGGCGGTCCCCCGGTGGAGGTTCCGCCATTTGACCATGACACTAGGGCCGCGCCTGTCGGAGGTCGCGGACGGGCGTCGGGTCGGTCAGGGCGATCCGGCTTCGGCCCGGTCCACCAGCTCCTCGCTGACCGACCACAGGAGGGCGGCGGCCGCCTCGTCCCGGGCCGCCGGAGAAGGCGTTCTGGCCCGGCATTTGACGAAGTACTGGCCGGTGACGTCGGCCACCTCCGGGGAGGAGGCCAGGTACACCGAGGTCCGGGCCCCCTGTTCGGGCGTCAGGATGAACGGCTTGATGACCTTGACCCCGAAGGCCAGGAACCCCTTGGCGTCGTCGTCCCGGGCGAACCCGGAGGCCACCGTGCCCGGGTGGAGCGAGTTGGCGGTGACCCCGGTCCCCGAGAGCTGGCGGGCCAACTCGTTGGTGAACAGGATGTTGGCCAACTTGGACCGGCTGTAGGCCTGCATGCCCCGGTAGTGCCGGGTGCTCTGGAGGTCGTCGAAGTCCAGCCCGCGCCGGGCCCCCTGGTGGGCGGTGGACGCCACGTTGACCACCCGGGCCGGGGCCGACGCCACCAGCCGCTCGGTCAGCAGCCGGGTGAGGAGGAAGGGCCCGAGGTGGTTGGTGGCGAAGGTGGCCTCGTGCCCGTCCACGGTCTCGGTGCGCTCGGACAGGACCAGACCGGCGTTGTTGACCAGCACGTCGATCCGGGGGCAGCGGTCGAGGACCGCCTCGGCCCCCCGGCGGACCGAGGCCAGGTCGGCGAGGTCGAACACCACCAGGTCCACCCGGTCCGACCCGCTGGCCCGGCGGACGTCGGCGACGGCCTGGCCGCCCCGTCCCTGGTGGCGGGCGGTGATCACGGTGTCGGCCCCGGCCCGGGCCAGGGCCACC
>DATCBL010000324.1:0-3532 GCA_036511875.1 Acidimicrobiales bacterium | reverse complement strand
CGGGCCGCCGATCCCTCTTGGCCCGAGCTCAGAGGGCCCGGCGAGGGACCCGACGCTTCGTGGTTCTCCATGGCCTGCCTTCCATTGGACCCGCGGATCCGCCTCACGGCAATCCGCTCTTGTTCGTCCCCGGTGGAATGTCTCACTTCGACCGAGTGCCCCTCTGTCGACGATGACCCCACCGGACCTGGTGGCGGTGGTGGCCAGTGCCGAACCTATACCGGCGCGGGGGAACCCGTCCGGAATTGCTCAGAACCCGTCCTGAATTGCTCAGAAACAGTACCGAGGGTGTCGAGCCGCTTCCTCTGAGTGAGCACGGCGCGCTCGTGCCGGTGCGTTTCGCTTGGGGTCGGCGGGTCGGGGTGCTACCCGCCGCGTGACGTGGGCACGGGGAACTCCCGGACCTCGAAGTCGGTGAGGACGGTGGGGCACAGCGCCGAGTCGACCAGCGAGCACGACTCTTCGGCCACGGTGATGGGCGACCCGTCGGTCACGGCCGGCGTCACCTGGGGGAAGATCACCACCCCGGTGACCACGTCGGGGCCCCCGGAGCCATCCAGGGTGCCGGTCACCCCCGAGGGGTCGGTGACGGAGGCCACGTCGGGGGTGGGCATGGCGCTCTGCTCGCCGCTCGGCGGGCTCCCGGTGCAGTCGGCCTCCTGTTGTTGCCACTGGGGGATGCTGAAGTACGGGCACACCAGGGCCGCCCCGGAGGGACGGCCGGTGGTGTCGAAGGTGGCGAAGACGCCCTCGGTGCCCGGTGACGGCGGGGTGTCGCCAACCGGAGGGGGGGAGTCGGTGGGGTAGACAGTCACGCCGATGGCGCCGGTCGTGGCCGTGGACTGGGAGCAGGCCCAACCGGTCGGGCCCAGCACGGTGTGGGTCCCGTCGGTATAGAACTCCACGTGGCCGACCAGGGTGGTCGGGATCGGGGCCAGCAGGACACTCGGTTTCCAGCCCTGGCCGGGGAGCGGGGACCCCGACGCGGTGGTGCAGGCCACCACCGGGAAGGCCACGGCCACCTCGCCCGAGAGCGGGGGAGTGCTGGTCGTGGGGGCCGCCCGGGCCACGTTGGCGGGGTTCTGCGTGGTCGAGGTGGAACCGACGATGGCCGAGAGGGAGGAGCCGCACCCGGCCAGCACCACGCCCACCACCAGGACGGCCAACCCGAGGGCGGTCGTGCGGAGGCGCCCTCGGCCCGGGTGGGGGCCGTGGGTCCGTGGGATCCGGTGCCTCGGTGGTGGCGGGTGGGTCACTGCTCAGACGTTAAGCCACCCCGGGGCCGACGCGGCGGTCCTTCCGGGGAGGCGGCTGTCACCCAAGGCCCCGGCCGAGGCCTTCGGACTCATCGCACCGAGGGTGGGCCCCCCACGCGGGAGAGCTTGTCGGGGTTGCGGATCATGCGGATGGTCACCACCCGATCACCCTCCACCTCGAACGCCGTCACCATGTCGACCGCCCCGTCGAGGGAGATCACCGACCCCACGTCGCCGTTGACCGACGCCGGCCGGGCGGTCAGGTGGCCGGCCCACCGCCGGGTCAGATTGATCAGCAGACGGGCCACCCGGTTGGCGCCCACCACCGGTCTCCGGGCCGCACGGGTGGTGGCCCCGCCGTCGGAGACGCAGACCACCTCGGGGGCCAGGCACCGGAGGGCCAGGTCCACGTCGCCCCGGGCCACCGCGGTCATGAGGGCGTCGACGACGGCCCGGTCGGCCCCCGGGTCGCCCCGGGCGGCGGATGACCCAGGGCGACGGTCCCCCTCCGCCGGCCGAACCCGCCGCCGCGCCCGACTGGCGATCTGCCGGCAGGCGGCCTCCGACTTGCCGGTGGTGGCGGCGATCTCGACGAAGGGGACGGCGAACACGTCGGACAGCAGGAACACCGCTCGCTCCACCGGCCGGAGCTGGTCCAACACCGTGAGGAACCCGAGCCGCAGCGACTCGGCCAGCTCGGCGGCCTCGGCGGGCCCCACGTCGGCCACCAACGGTTCGGGCAGCCAGGGCCCGACATAGGCCTCCCGCCTCCGGCGGGCCGACCGCAGGTGGTCGAGGGCGATCCGGGTGGCGACCGTGGTCAGCCAGGCCTCGGGTCGGACCGCCTCCCCGGGCCCGAGGGCCCGCCAGCGGAACCAGGTGTCCTGGACCACGTCCTCGGCGTCGGCCACCGTGCCCAGCATGCGGTAGGCCAGGCCCACCAGCCGGGGCCGCTCACGCTCGAACAGGTCGTCGGGCGCCTCCGCGGCCTCGCCGGTCGGGACGGTGGTCATGCGGCCCTCCGGGCGGCGTCGGGATGGAGCCCGGCCGACCGGGACCGGCAGGCCGGCGGAGGGGGGGTGCCGTGGGGGACCCTCCCGAGGGAGGCCAGGGCCCTCACCCCTCGTCGTGCCCGGAGAGGGCGCGGGCGGCCCGGTCGAGCGTGAAGCCGTCCCGTCGTCATAACCAACTTGACGCCGGCCGAGCCCCGGTTGTGACACACGGTCGGGCCGCTCGCTCCGGCGCCCCTCCCGGCCGCTCCGGCCGCCGCCCCTGCCGCCGCGGCATTGACGCGTACGTTAAGGTAGATTGACGTAAAAGGTAAGTCGATCGAGCATCCGGAGCGCTATGGCCACAGTGGACGACGTGACAGCGAGTGGGGCGCGTTCCGGGCGGGCGGACCGGTCCCTGGCCGACCTGCCGGCGAACTACAAGTGGATGGCGCTGTTCATCTCGACCCTCGGCATGCTGATGGCCACGATCGACGGCTCCATCGTCCTGATCGCGTTGCCCGACATCTTCCGGGGCATCCATCTCGATCCGCTCCAACCGGGCAACACCTTCTACCTGCTCTGGATGATCCTGGGCTTCCTGGTCATCACCAGCGTACTGGTGGTCAGCCTCGGTCGGATGGGCGACATCTACGGGCGGGTGCGCACCTACAACCTCGGCTTCGCCGTCTTCACGCTCTTCTCGCTCATGTTGAGCATCACCTGGATGACCGGTCACGCCGCCGGGATCTGGTTGATCACCATGCGCATCTTCCAGGGGGTGGGTGCGGCCATGCTCATGGCCAACTCCTCGGCCATCCTCACCGACGTCTTCCCCGACACCCAGCGGGGCATGGCCCTCGGGGTGAACCAGGCCGCCGCCTTCAGCGGCACGTTCATCGGTCTGGTGCTCGGCGGACTGCTGGCTCCGATCAACTGGCGACTGATCTTTCTGGTGTCGGTGCCCATCGGCCTGTTCGCCACCGTCTTCGGGTACTACAAGCTCCGCGAGACCAGCCCCCGCCGCCCGGCCCGCATCGACTGGCCCGGGAACATCACCTTCGCCCTGGGACTCATCCTGGTCATGGTGGGGATCACCTACGGCATCGAGCCCTACGGCCATCACGTCATGGGCTGGACCAGTCCCACCGTCATCGGGTCCCTGGTGCTCGGAGTAGCCCTCCTCATCGCCTTCTGCATCATCGAGACCCGGGTCGACCAGCCGATGTTCAGGCTCCAGTTGTTCAAGATCCGGGCCTTCACCAGCGGGGTGCTGGCCAGCTTCCT
>DATCBL010000323.1:0-2751 GCA_036511875.1 Acidimicrobiales bacterium | reverse complement strand
GACGTGATCATCAAGGGAGGCGAGAACCTCTCGCCCTCGGAGATCGAGGACGCCCTGCTGCGCCACCGGGCCGTGCAGGCCGCGGTGGTGGTCGGCGTCCCCCACCCGGAGTGGGGGGAGTCGGTGGCCGCAGCGGTGGTGCTGGTCCCCCGATCCGACGGCCCGGACGAGGTCATCGTGGAGGAGCTGGTCGTCTGGGTCCGCCAGTCCCTGGGGTCGTTCAAGACCCCTACCCGCATCGTGGTGCGGGACGAGCTGCCCACCACGGCCACCGGCAAGCTCCTCCGCCGGGTGGTGCGCGACGAGTTGGCCGCCCCCGACGCCCCCTGAGCGGACCGGGACGTCCGGGCCGGGTCGGTCCCGACTCCACCCAGGCCCCGACCGACCGTGCGCTCAGTCGGCCGGCACCACCAGCACCTTGCCCATGGCCCGGCGCTCGGCCAGGTCGTCGAGGGCCCGGCCGGCCTGCTCCAGCGGGTAGCGGGCCGAGATGTGGGGGAGGCACCGACCGGTCCGGTACAACTCGGCCAGCTCGGCCTGGTCCCGGGCCAAGTCGTCGGCCTGGTGGCGGGCGAAGCCCTCGAGGGCGAAGCCGGTGACGACCACGCCTTTCAGCAGGACCAGGTTGAGGGGGATCCTCGGGATCTCCCCCGAGGCGAACCCCACGGTGACGAACCGGCCCCCCCAGGCCAGGGAGCGCAGGGCCTGCTCGGCCGCCGGCCCGCCCACCGGGTCGACGACCGCATCGGCGCCGCCGCCGGTGAGCTCTTTGATCCGCTCCTTCAGGTTCTCGGTGGTGTAGTCGACGCCGGCCACCGCCCCCCGCTCGACGCACAGGGCCAGCTTCTCCGGCGTGGACGCCGCGGCCACGACCCGCGCCCCGAGGAGCGTGGCCAGCTCCACCGCGGCCAGACCCACCCCGCCGGCTGCCCCGAGGACCACCACCCACTCCCCGGGCTCCACCCGGGCGAAGCTGCGCAAGGCGTGGTAGGCGGTGCGGTGGGCGACCCCGGACGCCGCCGCGGTGACCAGATCGACGGCCGGGTCCACCGCTTGCAGGGCGTTGGCCTTCACGGCAACCCGGTCGGCGAAGGCCCCGAAGAGCACCGACCCCATCACCCGATCTCCGACCCTCCAGGCGCTCACCCCGGGCCCGAGGGAGGACACGGTACCGGCGAACTCGCTCCCCACCGTGAAGGGCACCGGGATGGTGACCTGGTACTTGTCCGCCACCACCAGGACGTCGGGGAAGTTGGCCGCCGCGGCGACCACGTCCACCACCACCTGGCCCGCCGCGGCCACCGGGTCGTCCACCTCGTCCACCACCACCGAGGACGGTGGCCCGTACTGCTGGCATCGGACGGCGCGCATCGCCGGCCTCAGGAGTTGCCGATGACGTGCTCGAGGTGGGCGGCCAGCTTCTGGCGGGCCTCCTCGCGCTTGGCCGGCAGGTGGGCGGTGGGCCACAGGCCCGGCGAGGGCTGGTAGTCCTTCAGGACCTCGCGCGCCACCGTGACCTTGTGGACCTCGGTGGGCCCGTCCACCACGCTCATGATCGGCGCCATCATCCACATGCTCCCGAAGGGCATCTCGTTGGACACGCCGAGGGCCCCGTGGGCGTGCATGGAGCGCCACACCGCGTCGTGGAGGACCTTCGGGGTGAGGGCCTTGATGGCGGCGATGTTCTTGCGGGTCCGGCGGTAGTCCTGGGCCTGGTCGATCTCCCAGGCGGTGTACAGGACCAGCAGCCGGAACTGGGCCAGCTCGGCGTAGGAGTCGGCGATGTCGCCCTGGATGAACTGCTTGCGGGCCAGCAGGGTCCCCTGGGTCTCGCGGCTGAGCACCCGCTCGCACAGCAGGTCGAGGGCTCGCTGGCAGGTGGCCACGGTGCGCATGGCGTGGTGGACCCGTCCGCCGCCCAGTCGGGTCTGGGCGATGGCGAAGGCCTGTCCGGCCCCGCCCAGCAGGTTCTCGGCCGGGACCCGCACGTCCTCGTAGTGGATGAGGGCGTGCATGCCCTCGTCCTCGGACTCTCCGGCCAGGCCCACGTGCCGGGTCATGTTGACGCCGGGGGTGTCGGTCGGGACGAGGAACATCGACGCCCCCTGGTAGATGCTCACGTCGGGATCGGTGATGGCCATCACGATGAGGAACGCCGCGGTGCGTGCGTTGGAGGAGAAGAACTTCCACCCGTTGATGACCCACTCGTCGCCGTCCTTGACCGCGGCGGTGGTGAACTGCTGGGGATCGGAACCGGCCTGGGGCTCGGTCATGGAGTAGCACGAGAAGACCTCGCCGTTGAGCAGCGGCTGGAGGTACTTCTCCTTCTGCCCCTCGGTCCCGTAGTGGGCGATGATCTCGGCGTTCCCGGTGTCGGGGGCCTGGGTCCCGAAGACGATGGGGGCCCAGGACGACACCCCGAGGATCTCGTTGAGCAGGGCCAGCTTGACCTGGCCGTAGCCCTTGCCGCCGAGCTCGGGGCCGAGGTGGGCGGCCCAGAGGTCGTGGTCCCGGACCTCTTGCTTCATGGGGTCGACGATGGGCCGGAGCTCGTCGTCGAGGGGGTGGAACTGCCTATGGGGGTACAGGATGTCGAGGGGCTCGATCTTGTCGAGGACGAACTGGCGCGCCCAGTCCAGCTTCTGCTGGAACTCCGGTTCGGTGGAGAAATCCCAGGCCATTTGGGGTCCTTTCGGGTCGTGTGGTGCTGCTCGGGTCGTGTGGTGCTGCTCGGGTCGTGTGGTGCTGCTC
>DATCBL010000322.1:0-2812 GCA_036511875.1 Acidimicrobiales bacterium | reverse complement strand
CGGGGCCGAGGTGCTGGCGTCGCTGGCCCCCGAAGGCCCGGTCTACCAGGCCGGCACCCTGTCGGGGAACCCGGTGGCCACGGCGGCCGGCCTGGCCGTCCTCGCCGCCCTGGACGACCACGGCTACGCCGGGCTGTCGGCGCGGGTGGCCCGGTTCGGCTCGGCGCTGGCCGAAGGCCTCTCGGCGGTGCTCTCGAAGGCGGGGACCGTCGACGACCAGGGGCGGCCCATCGAAGCCCAGGTCCCGGTGGTCGGGCCGCTGTTCGGGCTGTTCTTCGTGCCCGTGGCCAGCCGCCCGGTCGGTGACTACGAGGGGGCCGTGGCCTCGGCGTCGACCGGTCTCTACGCCCGGCTGTTCCGGGCCATGCTCGACCGCGGCGTGGCCTTCGCCCCCGGTCCCTATGAGGTCGGCTTCCCGTCCATGGCCCACGGCGAGCTCGAGCTCGAGCTGGCCCTCGACGTGGCGTCGGCGGCCATGGCCGACGTCCTCTCGAGTTGAGGTCCGGCTCCTGGGGTCGGCGCCGGTCGGCCATGGACGACCTCATTGCCCGGAGCGTGGCCGCCGGCCGCAACCGCGGTGGGGGGGCTGGGGTCGAGGGCGAGGCCGAGCGCACCGCACCCCGTGCCGTTCCCGAGGCCGAGCAGTTCCGGTTCGACGACGTGGACCAGCTCGGTGGCCGGACCCACGGACCCGACGACCGGGCGGGCCTCTCCCTGCGTTTCGACCGCCGGGGGGTCGAGGTCACCGGGCCCGACCCGGAGGCAGCCGGCCTCCTCGTCCCGTGGTCCGAGGTCACCTGGTCCTCGATCGGCGAGCCGGAGACCGGGGCCGACGGGCGGACGACGACGACGGTCGAGTTCGAGTCGGGCGCCGGCCTGGTCCGGTACGCGGTCCATTCCGGCGGGCCGATGGCGGTCCAGATGGCTGGACTGGAGGCCCGGGCGTCCGGCTGGGCCGGGGAAGGACCGCCCGCTGCGGGCGCCGAGGTCGCGGCAGAAGCTGCCGCCACAGACCCTCCGGACACCGAGGCCCCTCCGGACACCGAGGCGCCTCCGGACACCGAGGCCCCTCCGGACACCGAGGCCCCTCCGGACACTGAGGCGCGTGCGGACCCGGGGGCGACGACGGAGGCCACTCCGGACACAGAGGCCTTTACCGGTAGACCGGCCGCCGAGGGAGAAGACCCGGATCTCCTCGGGCCGCCACCTCTGGGGCCGCCACCCTTCGGACCGCCGCAGGACGGCCTGCCTCCGCCGTACGGCCCTCCGGGCTATGAACCGCCGCGTCCCTACCCGGTCGGCCCGGCCGGGGCAGGTCCCTCGGGCAAGAGACGGACCCGCCGCACCGCCATCCTCGTGGTGGCCCTGGCTCTGCTGGTGAGCGGGATCGGCCTGGCCGTCGGTCTGTCGGCCACCGCGCCCGACACCGCCTCCACCCCTCCCCGCACCGTGCTGGCGCCCTCACCGGACGAGCACCTGGCCCGGCTGCTGATGCTCACCCAGGCCGATCTTCCCCAAGGGTGGCAGGTGGCCAAGGGCAACGGGGATGCGGCCACGTCGTCGGCCGTCCAGCGGGGAGAGACCCAGATCACCAAGTCGTTGGCCCGGTGCATGGTGATCTCCACCTCGCAGGCGGCGATCGTCCTCGGAGGACAGGCCACCGATCAAACAGCTCAGACCGCGTCCCCGATCTTCGTCGCCCCCTCGTCGTCGGCGGTGGCTGGATCGGCGCTGGAGCTCCAGACGGCGGCCACGGTCGTGCACAGTCACCACGACGAACAGTCCGACTTCTCTCTGTTCGGGAATCCGAAATATCCCCAGTGCGCGGCGGAGGCGTCCGCGGCGGAACTCCAACTTGGGGTGGACCAGACATCGGGGGGCCACGACCAGCCCGGTCCGGCCAGCGTGTCGCCGGTCAACCTCCCCGGTCCGATCGGCGTGCAGGAGTCCGGCCTGATCGTGGCCTTCAGCGTGAAGGACGGGCCGGCCAGCCTCCCGGTGGAGGTGGAGTCGATCTCGCTCGGGGCCAACCGCGTCGAGGCCAGCCTGCAAGTGTTCGCCATCGGAGGACAGATCCCGAACGATGCCTTGGCCGCCGCGTTCTCGACGTTCGAGCAGCGGGTGGCCTCCGGCGGAAAGTCCTCGGTGGTCTGACCGGCAGACCGAGCCCGTGCCACCCTCGGTGGAGCGTGGGTGAGGGCGGAGCCAGGCGTCGGCCGGTGACCGACCTTCGAGGCACACCCAACCGGGAAGACCGGTGGAAGGGCGCGAAATTCCTTGCCAGCGGAGACCGACGACGGCAGGATGGCAGAAATGGTGCACCAAGACGGGGAGAGACCTCGGCAATAATGAGGAGATGTCCATGACCGTCGGCATTACGGAGCTCCCGCCCGAGGGCATGCAACTCGGGGGTGTCGCCTTGGCCGGTGACGCCGAGCGGGGAACGAAGACCACCGAGGGGCTCAGTCTGCTGTTCACCACCGCCGGGATCACCGTCCAGGGACCCCAGCCCCAGATCGAACGGTTGTTGGTCTGGTCCGGGTTGGACTCGGCCTCCTGCCACGAGAAGGTGGTCCTGCCCGACGGGCGCAACGCGGCCGTCATGGAGCTGACGTCGGGCGGTCAGTCCATTCGCTTCCTGTTCCCCACCGAAACGGTGACCCCGGGCCAGGCCGCCTACCTCGACCAGGCCCTGCCCCACTGGTTGGCCCGCTACAAGGGCGCCCAGCCGGCCGCGACCAACGGCACTGGGACCGGGCCGGCGGCCCCCGCCGACGCCGTCGGAGCTCCCGCCAACGGTTCGGTCCTTCCG
>DATCBL010000321.1:0-4958 GCA_036511875.1 Acidimicrobiales bacterium | reverse complement strand
GCGACCGGACCGGACCGGTCGGGTACGCCACCCGGGCGAGCGTAGGCCAGGCCGGCCCCGACCGTCGCGGGCCGGACCGGGGTCGGGCTCCCCGCTACTGGCGGTAGCCCTCGACGGTGCCCTCGGACCGGAGGGTGGCGGAGTCCGGGCTCCGTCCCGCGCTGCGCAGGGCCCTGCGCTGGCGGAGCAGGTCCCACATCTGGTCCAGGGTGACCTCGACCGACTTCAACCGCTTCGCCTCTTCGTCGGAGAGACCCTCTCCGACGTGCCGCTCCTCGAGGCGCTGCTCCTCGTCGGCCAGGCTCCCGATCCGGGCGATGATCTCGTGGTCTTCCACCGATGCCTCCTTGGTCGGCGGGCCCTCCGGCCCGGCCGTCCTCAGGTTAGAGGCCGGTGGCCGGGCGGCGCCCGGTCCTACCGGGGGGCCCGGGGCATTCCCAGGCCGATCATGGCGATGATGTCCCGCTGGACCTCGTTGGTCCCGCCACCGAAGGTGAAGATGGTCTGGCTCCGCGAGCTCCGCTCCAGCTCTCCCCGCAGCACCGCCCCCGGGGACCCCTCGGGGAGGTAGCCCGCCTGGCCCACGATCTCCAGCAGGAGCCGGTAGGCCTCCAGGGCGAATTCGGTCCCGAACACCTTGGTCGCCGAGGCGTCGGCCGGATTGAGGCCCTGGCCGGCGGCCCAGGCCACCTTCCAGTTGATGAGCTTGAGGAACTCCGCCCGCGCCCGGAGCCGGGCCAGGTGGACCTGGACCCACTGCCGGTCGATGACCCGGCTGCCGTCGGCCTGCTTCTCGTCCCGGGCCCACGCCTCGACGTCGGAGATACTGCGCAGGATCCCCGACACCGGGCAGATGGCCACCCGCTCGTGGTTGAGCTGGTTGGTGATCAGTCGCCACCCTTCGTTCTCCCCGCCCACCAGATTCGACGCCGGGACCCGGACCCCGTCGTAGAACGTGGCGCTGGTGAACTCGCCGGCCACGGTGCGTAAAGGCGTCCAGTGGAAGCCGGGGGCGTCGGTGGGGACGATGAACACCGACAGGCCCTTGTGTTTCGGCGCCTCCGGGTCGGTGCGGGCGGCCAGCCACACGTAGTCGGCGTACTGGATGGCGCTGGTGTACAGCTTCTCGCCGGTGATCACGTACTCCTCCCCGTCCCGGACCGCCCGCGTCCGCAGCGAGGCCAGATCGGTCCCGGCCGAGGGCTCGGTGTAGCCGATGGAGAAGTGGATCACTCCCCGCAAAATCCCCGGGAGGATGCGCTCCTTCTGCTCGTCGGTCCCCAGGCTCATGAGGGTAGGACCCACGCTGTTGAGGGTGAGCAGCGGGAGGGGCACGCCGGCCCAGTGGGACTCCTCCACGAAGATCATCTGGTCGATGGGCCCCCGGCCCTGTCCCCCGAACTCCACCGGCCAGCCCAGGCCCAGCCAGCCGTCCTGTCCCATGCGGCGGATGAGCCGGGTGTAGGAGGGCTCGGGGTCGACGACCCCCTCGTCCTCCGCCACCAGACCGGCGAAGTAGGACCGCAGGCGATCCTTCAGGTCCTGCTGTTCGGCCGTCAGTGCCAGGTGCATCACGCGCCTCCCGTGTCCGCCCGCACCCTAACAATCGCCGCCCCGGGCCGGCCGGGCGGACAGCCGATGCGGCGTCGGGAGGGGGTCGGCCGGTCCGGCCCGCCTCCGTCGGGCGGATCGCCGGGACGGACCCCTACCCTGGGCGGGGACCGGCACGGCAGACCGCGGTCCGGCGAGGAGGACCGAGTCATGGACGTCGTGCTGTTCGGGGCCACCGGGAACATCGGGGGCGCCATCGCCGAGGAGCTGGTGGCCCGGGGCCACCGGGTGAAGGGGATCACCCGGAGCGGCGCGGCGGCGGGCCAGCCCCGGGCCGGCCTCGAGCTCGAGCGGGGTGACGCCACCGACGCGGCCGGCGTGGCCGCTTCGGTGCAGGGCTACGACGCCGTGGTGTCGGCCATCGGACCGGCCTTCGGCTCCGGCGAGCCCCAGCCGTTCGTGGCCGCGGCCCACGGCCTGGTGGAGGGGGTCCGGACGGCGGGGGTGGCCCGGCTCCTGGTGGTGGGCGGGGCCGGCAGCCTGGAGGTGGCGCCCGGGGTCCAGGCCGTCGACCGGCCCGACTTCCCCGAGGCCTACAAGCCCAACGCCTTGGCCCAACGGGAGGCCCTCGAGTTCTACCGGACCGTCGACGACCTCGACTGGACCTACGTGTCACCGGCCGCCGAGATCGGCCCCGGAGCGCACATCGGCGACTATCAGCTGGCCCACCACCGCATGCTGTTCGCCGAGGACGGCTCCAGCCACATCAGCTACGCCGACTACGCCGACGCCGTGGTGGACTGCCTCGAACAGGGCACCCACCTGCGGGAGCGGATCACCGTGGCCGACTGAGCTGACCACCGGAGGACCTCCTCCCCTCAGAGCGGTTGCACTACCGTCGGCGTCCATGAGCGATATCACCGCGTCGACGCCCACCCCACCCACGCCTCCGGACCGGCTCTTCTCGGTGGCCGGCAAGACCGTGGTGGTCACCGGAGGGACCCGGGGCATCGGTCGCATGATCGCCGGGGGGTTCGTGGCCGCCGGGGCCCACGTGGTGGTGGCGTCCCGCAAGCGCGAGGCCGTGGAGGCCACGGTGTCCGAGCTCTCGCCCTACGGCTCCTGCGCCGGCCTGCCCGCCGACCTCTCCTCCGAGGACGGCGCCCGGCGATTCGCCGAGCAGGTCGGATCGTCCCACCCCCAGGTGGACGTGCTGGTCAACAACGCCGGGGCCACCTGGGGCGCACCGCTGGCCGACCACGACACCGCTTCGTGGGACCGCGTCCTCAACCTCAACGTCCAGGGCATCTTCCACACCACCAAGTTCTTCCTGCCCCTGTTGGAGGTGGGCGCCACGGCCGACCAGCCGTCGCGGGTCATCAACATCGGCTCCATCGACGGCATCCACGTCCCGGTGCTGGAGTCCTACTCCTACTCGGCGTCGAAGGCCGCCGTGCACCAGCTCACCCGCCATCTGGCCAAGCGCCTGGCCCCGACCATCACGGTCAACGCCGTGGCCCCGGGACCCTTCGAGTCCAAGATGATGGCCGCCACCCTCGAGGCCTTCGGCGAGCAGATCGCCGCCTCGGCGCCCCTCAAGCGCATCGGCCGCCCCGACGACATGGCCGGCGTCACCATCTTTCTGGCCTCGGCGGCGGGGGCCTACCTGACCGGCGCGGTCATCCCGGTCGACGGGGGCATCGCCACCACTGCCTGAGCGGTCACCGGGCGGCTCAGGCGAAGTCGGGCAGGTCGGGCAGGCGGCGGGCCACCAGGGCGTCGGCCCGGTCCCGCAGCTTCTCCGGATAGGCGTCATGGGTCAGGATGAGGAACTGCTCGGCCCGGATGGCCTCCACCACCATCCGGGCCACCTCGGCCGGGTCCATGCCCGACGCCACCGCCTGGGCCAGGAAGTCGGAGACGAACTTCTGGTCCTCGGTGAACTCGGTGGCCAGCCGCTCCGGACGGTGGCGGTCGGAGTCCACGATGTTGGTGGTGATCATGCCCGGGCACAATACCGACGCCTTGAGCTTGGAGCCCACCGCGGCCAGGTCGTGGGCCAGCGACTCGGTCGCGGCGAAGGCGGCGAACTTGGAGATGGCGTAGGGCGCCTCGAACGGCGCGCCGAGGAGCCCGGCCACCGAGGCGGTGTTGACGATGTGGCCCTCGGTGTCCTGGGCCAGCATCCGGGGCACGAAGGCCCGGATCCCGTGCAGGATGCCCCACAGGTTGGCGCCCAGCACGAACTCGAAGTCCTCGACCGGCCGGTCCCAGATCAGACCGCCCACGAAGACGCCGGCGTTGTTGCACAGAACGTCGACCCGGCCCCACCGGGCGAAGACCGCCTCGGCCAGCGCATCGACGTCCCCGGCCCGGCTCACGTCGCACACGTGGGGCACCGCCTCCACCGACGGGGTCCGGTCCCCGATCCGGGCCACCGTGCCGGCCAGGGCCTGCTCGTCGACGTCGGCCAGGGCCAGGTGCATCCCCTCACCGGCGAAGGCCTCGGCCAGGGCCCGGCCGATCCCGCTGCCGGCCCCGGTGACCACCGCCGTCTTGCCTTCGAACTCCTGCACGGTCTCAGCCCTCCTCGGACGGGCACGGGGCACCGGCTCGGGCGTCGTAACCCGGCCGGCGTTCCCCGGGTGGCCGCGCCTCCGCTCCGAGTTGCCCGGCCAGGAACGACCCGATGGCGGCGATGCTCTCGTCCGCCTCGGGGATGATGTCGCCGGTGAAGGCCTGGAAGACGTGGATGAGCTCGGGCCACACGGTCAGCGTGACGCTCCCACCGGCGGCCCGGATCCGGTCGGCCAGGCCGGTGGCGTCCTCGAGCAGTACCTCGTGGGCCCCGACCTCGATCATCACCGGCGGGAGTCGGCCCAGATCGGCGGCGAACAGGGGCGAGGCCAGCTCGGTGCGGGGATCGGTCTCCCCCAGGTAGCACCGGGCCATCTCGTCGAGCCCGGCCCGACTCACCATCGGGTCCCGGTCGGCCAGCGCCTCGTAGGACGGGGCCGACTGGGTCAGGTCCACCCACGGCGACAGGCACGCGACGGCGGCCGGCAGCGGATCGCCGGCGGAGCGGAGGGCCAGCAAGGTGGCCACGGTCAGCCCGCCCCCGGCCGAGTCGCCGGCCACGGCCAGCCGACGGGCATCGGTTCCGAGGGCCAGGAGCTCCCGGTAGGCCTCGGTGGCATCGGTGACCGCCGCCGGGAACAGGTGCTCGGGAGCCAGCCGGTAGGCGAGCAGGGCCACCGGGCTGTCGGCGGCCAGGGCGATCCGGGAGGCCAACAGGCGATGGCTGTCGAGCGACCCGGAGCAGTACCCGCCGCCGTGCAGGTAGAGCACCATCGAGTCGGTGTCGTTGCCGTCGGGGGTGATCCGCTCGGCCGGTCGACCGCCCAGGG
>DATCBL010000320.1:0-2519 GCA_036511875.1 Acidimicrobiales bacterium | reverse complement strand
GGAGTCTCTGGCTGGTGACCCGCCGGCACTGGTGGCGGCCTTCGGCGCCTTCAATCGTTGGCTCGAGGACGACTGGGGCTACGCCTACCGGGAGCGCATCTTCGCCGCGCCGATGATCACCCTGGTCGACGTGGACGCGGCGGTGAGCGAGCTGTCCCGGGTGCTGGACGCCGACGCCCGGATGATCTGCGTGAAGGGGGGGCCGGCCCACACCCCGAGCGGCCTGACCTCGCCGGCCGACCGCCGGTTCGACCCCTTCTGGGCCGTGGCCAACGAGTCCGGCGTGACCGTCGGGATCCACTCCGGTGACGCCGGCTACGGCCGGTACATCAACGACTGGGAGCCCTACGGGAGCCTCGAGGCGTTCCGCCATTCGCCGCTGCGATCGGTCATCAGCTCCGACCGGCCACCCTTCGAGACCATGGCCGCGCTGGTGTGCCAGGGCCTCTTCGACCGGTTCCCCAACCTCCGGGTGGCCAGCATCGAAGCCGGGGCCGAGTGGGTTCCGGCCCTGGTCAAGAAGTTGGCCAAGGCCTACGGCCAGATGCCCTCGTCCTTCGCCTCCGACCCGGTGGACACCTTCCGCCGCCACGTCTGGGTGGCACCGTTCTACGAGGACAACATGGCGGTGCTGAAGGACGTGCTGGGGGTCGACCGACTCCTCTTCGGCTCCGACTGGCCCCATGCCGAAGGGCTGGCCGAACCCACCGCCTTCGCCCGGGATCTCCGGCGGCACCGGTTCGGGGAGGACGAGATCCGCACCGTGATGTGCGACAACGGGCGGGCCCTGACGGTGCGGGCGGCCGGAGCGGCCTGAGCGGCCGGGCGGCGGCAGGGGTACCGTGCCCTCATGACCAGATACGGCGTCCAACTCCCCAACTTCTCCGGGTTCGACTCGGCCGACCTGTTCGAGCACGTGGCCGGCCTGGCCACCGGGGCCGAGGCGGCGGGGTTCGACTCGGTGTGGGTGATGGACCACTACTTCCAGCTCCCGCCCCTCGGGGGCCCGGACCAGCCCATGCTCGAGGCCTACACATTGCTCGGGGCCCTGGCCGCCCGCACCGAGCGGGTGCAGCTCGGCACGCTCGTCACCGGAGTCACCTACCGCAACCCGGGCATCCTGGCCAAGATCGTCACCACCCTCGACGTCATCTCCAAGGGCCGGGCCATCCTCGGCATCGGGGGGGCCTGGTACGACGCGGAACATCAGGGACTGGGCATCGAGTACCCGAGCGACCGGGTCCGCCTGGACATGCTGGAAGAGGCGGTCCAGGTGTGCCGGGCCCTGTTCACCGGGGACGACGTGAGCTTCACCGGTGAGTACTTCCGGCTGGACCACGCCCGCAACCTGCCGCGCCCGGTCCAGGCCGGCGGGCCCAAGATCATGATCGGCGGGGGGGGCGAGAAGCGGACCCTGCGGCTGGTGGCCAAGTACGCCGACCAGTGCAACGTCACCGGCGACGCCGCCACCCTGGCCCACAAGATCGAGGTGCTCCACCGGCACTGTGCCGAGGTCGGGCGGGACCCGGGGGAGATCGGGGTGACGTGGATGGCCCCCCTGATCCTGACCACCTCAGAGGAGAACACCACCGAGGTGCGGGACATGCTCTCGGCCAGCGCCCCGGCCGAGGAGGTGGCCGGGTTCATCGTGGGTCAGCCCGACGACGTCCCGGGGCTGGTGGCCGGGCACCTGGAGGCCGGCGCCGACGAGGTGATCTTCAGCTTCGCCTTCGGCGACCGGGCCGACATCGGCGCCCTCGGCCGGGCGCTGGCCCTCGGCGGGGCCTGAGCACCCCGGTGATCGACGAGCTCCTGGCCACCATCGTCGGGTCCTCCAACCTCGACACCGGGGACGAGGTCGGTGACGACGACACCCACGACGAGGCCCTCGGCGGTGTGCCGGTCCGACCCCGGGCGGTGGTGCGCCCCGACTCGACCGAGCAGGTGGCCGCCATCGTCCGGGCCGCGGCGGCCGAGGGAGTCCCCCTCACTCCCCGGGGGGCGGGCACCGGGCTGTCGGGGGCCTGCATCCCCGTGGCCGGCGGCGTGGTGGTCTCGTTCGAACGGATGAACCGCATCCTCGAGATCGACACCGACAACCATGTGGCGGTGGTGGAGCCGGGGCTCACCCTGGCCGAGCTGGACGCCGCCCTCGTCCCCCACGGGCTCATCTACCCGGTGTTCCCGGGCGAGCAGTCGGCCAGCCTGGGGGGCAACGTGGCCACCAACGCCGGGGGGATGCGGGCGGTCAAGTACGGGGTGACCCGGCATCACGTCCTGGGCATCGAAGCCGTGCTGGGCACGGGTGAGGTGATCACTGCCGGCGGGAAGTTCGTGAAGTCGACCAGCGGGTACGACCTCACCCAACTGGTGATCGGTTCCGAGGGCACCCTGGCCCTGGTGACCCGCATCATCCTCCGCCTGCACCCCCGCCTTGAGCACCATGCCACCCTGCTGGCCCCGTTCGCCACCATGGAGGAGATCGCCGCCTCGGTCCCCCGCATCGTGACCAGCGGGGT
>DATCBL010000319.1:0-5105 GCA_036511875.1 Acidimicrobiales bacterium | reverse complement strand
CACGGATCCGGCCGGGCTCACTGGCCCGAGGAGGTGCGAAGCCCCCCGCTGTCGGATTCCTCGGGCACCTCGGCCACGATCTCGGAAGCCCACCGGTAGTCGGGCTTGCCACTGGGGGACCGCACGATGGCCTCCACCACGTGGAGCTGGCGGGGCACCTTGTAGCCGGCGATGGCGTCGCGGCAGTGGGCCTGGATGTCCTCCAGGTTGGGGTGCTTGTCGGCCCGGGGCTGGATGATGGCGGCGACCCGCTGGCCCCACCGTTCGTCGGGCGCACCCACCACGATGGCGTCGAACACCTCGGGGTGGGAGCGCACCGCCGACTCGACCTCTTCGGGGAAGATCTTCTCGCCGCCCGAATTGATGGAGACCGAGCCCCGGCCGAGCAGGGTGACCGCACCATCCTCCTCCACGGTTGCGAAGTCCCCGGGCATCACGTAGCGGACACCGTCCAGGGTGAGGAAGACCTCGGCGGTCTTGACCGGGTCGTTGTAGTAGCCGAGCGGGATGTCACCGAACCGGGCGATCTTGCCGATGACCCCCGAGCCGGGCTCGACCACCTTCATGTCCTCGTCGAAGACCACCGTGTTGCCCAGGACCGAAACGGTGGGCCCGCTCTTCATGGCGGTGTTGTCCTTGTCCATGGTCACCATGCCGTTGTTGCCCGACTCGGAGGAGCCGATGGCGTCGACGATGTAGATGGAGGGGAGGTGCTTGAAGAACTCGTCCTTCACCGGGGCCGAGAACAGCGCCGCCGACGAGGTGATGGCCAACAGGGAGGAGAGGTCGTAGGACGCCCCGGGATCGTCCAACGCCTCGACTAGAGGCTTGCCCATGGCGTCACCGGTGATCATCACCGAGTTGGCCCGCTCGGTTTCGACCAGCTTCCACACCTCGTGGGGGTCGAACTTGGGCACCAGGATGGTCCGGTCGCCCACGAAGCTCTGGCCCATGATCGACCACTGGGTGGCGCCGTGCATGAGGGGGGCGATGGGCAGCAGGGTGATCTGGCCGCCCCGGCCCTTCTCCACCATCTCCTCGGGCCGGACGACCCGGGTGTTGGTATGGGGGTCGACGCCTCCGCCCAACGCGTAGAAGACGTCCTGGTGACGCCACACCACCCCTTTGGGCATCCCGGTGGTGCCCCCGGTGTAGAGGATGTACTGGTCGTCGTTGGACCGGGGGGCGAAGTCCCGTTCGGGGCGGCCCGAGGCCATCGCCTCCTCGTAGGGGACGGCGCCTTGCGGCACGGGTTGCCCCGACCCGTCGTCGATGGTGACGACCAGACTCAGGTCGGGGAGCTCGGGCAGCAGCTCGGTCACCTGGGGCCCGTAGCTGGCCTGGTGGACCAGGGCCACCAGATCGGCATTCGTGAAGAGGTAGCGGAGCTCGTCCTTCACGTAGCGGTAGTTGATGTTGATCCACACCGCCCGCAGCTTGAACACCGCCCACGCCGTCTCGACCCATTCGACGCTATTCAGCGCATAGATGCCCACATGGTCCCCGGGGCCGATCCCCCGGTCGGCGAGGAAGTGGGCCAGCCGGTTGGCCCGGGCCTCCATCTCGGCGAACGTGCGCCGCTGGCCCGACGCCACCAGGTACTCGCGGTCGCCGAAGGCGTCGACCGCCCCCTCGAACAGATCAGCCAGGTTGAACGTCATCGGCCAGCCAGTAGAACACGTTTCGATTCGACCGGCAAACACCGTCTCGTGGGCCCGTCCGGGCATGCCGGGAGGCCCGGAGGCCGGCGCTGCCCCCTGCCATGGCCAGGGTGATGGCCACCACCATCGCCGTCAGGGCCGGGCCGGCGGTGGGCTCAATCGGTGGTGTCGTGGGCCGTCAGGGTGGCCGGCCGGGTGGCCGGGGGAGTCGGGGCCTTCGGGGAGCCGGCCTCTTCGGTCGCCGGCTCGGGGCGCGCCCCCAAGGCCTCCCGGACCGACCGGGCCAGCCCGGCGCCGTCGAGGCCCAGTCGGGCCAGGATCCGGTCGGGCTTGTCCTGGGGGATGAAGGCCCGGGGGATCCCGAGGGAGATGATCGGAGGGGCCGAACCCTGGGGGCACGACGCCCGTAGGGCGTCGGCGATGAACATCCCGGCCCCGCCCTGGCGCACGCCGTCCTCGGCCGTGATCACCACGGCGTGGCCCCCGGCGTCGGCCAGCATGGCCGGATCGGGGTCGGAGACCACCCGCACGTCCCAGACGGTGAGGTCGATGCCCTCCGATTCGAGCAGGCGGGCCGCTTCCCCGGCGGCCGTCACCATCTTCCCCACGGCCAGCACACAGACCGAGCCATCACCGGTGCGTAGCTTGCGGGCGCGGAGTCCCGTCCCGACCGTTCCCGGAGGGACCCAGGGTGCCGGCGTCTTCGGGAAGCGGATCATGGAGGGCCCGTCGAGGGTCAAGGCCTCGGCCAGCATGACCTCGACCTCCGGGGCCGAGGAGGGGGCGAAAACCGTCATGCCCGGAATGGCGAGGCCGAGGGCCATGTCCAGTACCCCGTGGTGGCTCGGCCCGTCGTCTCCGGTGATGCCGGCCCGGTCGAGCACGAGCACCACCGGCAGGCCGTGGAGGCCGACGTCGAGGTTGGCCTGGTCGAAGGCGCGGCTCACGAAGGTCGAGTACACCGCCACCACCGGGCGCATCCCGGCCATGGCCATGCCCGCCGCCGCCGTGACGGCGTGCTGTTCGGCGATGCCGACGTCCACGAACCGGTCGGGGAACCGGGCCTCGAAGGGGAGCAGTCCGGTCGGGCCGGGCATGGCCGCGGTGACGGCCACGATGCGGGGGTCGACCTCGGCATGGCGGAGGAGGGACCGGGTGAAGGCATCGGTGAACGTCGTCACCGGCAACTCCGCGGCCACTTCGAGATCGTCCCCAGGCACCGCCGGATCGGACCCCTGGGCTCCCTGGCCGTCGGTGGCCGTGCTGGGACCGGCCTCGGCCGGCTGGACGTCGGCCGAGGCCACGGCCACCTTCACATCGTGCAGGCGCTGGACGTCGTCCTCCTCGGCCGGTGCGTAGCCCCGGCCCTTCTGGGTCACCACGTGGATCACGATGGGCCCGGGCCACTCCGAGGCGTTGGCCAGCGCCTGCTCGACGCCGGCGATGTCGTGCCCGTCGATGGGACCGGCGTAGCGGATGCCCAGGGCCTCGAAGAACGTGTGGGGCGTGACCACTTCCCGCAGGGCGCTGGTCAGCCCGTGGACTCCCGAGTAGGCCAGGTCACCGACGCCCGGCAGCTCGCGGATGATGTGTCGGATGCGCTGGCGGGCCTGGATGTAGGACGGGTTGAGCCGGAGATGGGTCATCCGGAGGGACAGCCGCGAGACGGTTGGGGCATAGGAGCGGCCGTTGTCGTTCAAGACGATGACCACCCTTGTGCCGGAGTGGCCCAGGTTGTTGAGCGCCTCGTAGGCCATCCCGCCGGTGAGGGCGCCGTCGCCGACCACCGCCACCACCCGGCGCTGGCTGCCCTGGAGCTGGAAGGCGCTGGCCAGCCCGTGGGCGTAGCTCAGGATGGTCGAGGCGTGGCTGTTCTCGACCCAGTCGTGCTCGGACTCGGTGCGATTGGGATAGCCTGACAGTCCGTCGGCCTGGCGCAGCTGGGGAAAGGCGTCCCGGCGCCCCGTGACCAGCTTGTGCACGTAGGCCTGGTGACCGGTGTCCCACAGCAGCACGTCGCGGGGGGAGTCGAACGTGCGGTGCAGGGCCAGGGTGAGCTCCACCACGCCCAGGTTGGAGCCCAGGTGGCCGCCGGTGGCGGTCACGGCATCGACGATGAACGCCCGGATCTCCGAGGACAGGGTGGCCAGCTCCTCGGGGGTGAGGGAGCGGAGGTCGGCGGGGCTGTCGATGTGTTCGAGGATCATGGGTGGGTGGCGTTCCTTTCCGACGAGGCTACCAGCGCACCACCTGGGCGGACTGTTGAGGAGACGACGCCCGAGGTTCTGGGTCGAACCCCCGAAGATGGTTCCAGCCGAGACCGGAGAGGGACGCCCACACCGGGAGATCCTCGACGGCTCACCTGGATCGGAGCAGACTGAAGGATATCCTCCCGGATGCCGCGGGGTCGGGCCGGTTCGAATGCGGAAGGGCGAACATCAGGCAGGAGCCAGAGCACCGGGACGTCGGAACCGACGCCCGGAACAGCGAACAGAGGAGACGGAATGCAGGCTGAGATCAAGGGCACGACCATGCCGCTGCTGGAAATGGTCCTCGAGTCGGGGGAGTCGCTCATCTCCACCCATGGGGAGCTGTCCTGGATGTCGCCCAACGTGCAGCTGACCCAGACCACCTCCACCGGTGGTCAGAAGGGGATCATGAGCGGCCTGAAGCGCGCCGTGGGCGGCGGGGGCCTCTTCCTCACCAAGTACGAAGCCCAGGGCGGCCAGGGGATGGTGGCGTTCGCCGCCAAACTGCCCGGGAAGATCTTCGAGATCGGCATCGGGCCGGGTCAGGGCTATCTGGTGCACCGGCACGGGTGGGTCTGCGGCACCGATGGAGTAGTGCCCACCATCGGGATGCAGCAGTCCTTCCGCGGCGGCATGTACGGGGGGGACGGCTTCATCCTCCAGCGGCTCGAAGGTCAGGGTCAGGCCTGGATCGAGCTCTCCGGGGAGATCACCACCTACGAGCTGTCCGATGGCCAGTCCCTGCTGGTCCATCCGGGGCACGTCGGGCTCTTCGAGGATGTGGTCAACTTCAGCATCACCCGGCTGGCCGGGATCAAGAACCTGGCCTTCGGTGGCGACGGATTCCATCTTGTGTCGTTGACCGGGCCCGGCCGGGTGTGGCTCCAGAGCATGACCGTGCCCGTACTGGCCCAGGCCATTGAGCCCTATCTCGGCCGGGGTGACGACCACCCGGCCGCCGACGCCGGCATCGGCGGGGTGCTCGGAGGGATCATCGGCAAGAACCTCTGACCCGCGGGGTCGGCCCGGCGGCTCCCGCCCCGCGGTCCTCACCTCTGACGGCACGTCAGCTAACGTCGCCCCGGGAGAGCCGCAGACTCCCGGGCGCCGGATGGCCCGGGCGCCGACGTGATCGAGGGAGGGGGAGCCAGCCGTGGCCGAGCAACACCCGGACGACGAGTTTCACCCGGCTGAC
>DATCBL010000318.1:0-5042 GCA_036511875.1 Acidimicrobiales bacterium | reverse complement strand
TCTAGAGATGGCCCTGGCCACGCCCGTACCAGCCGAGGGGACCGCCACCGGCGAGAGCGCCCTCACCGACTCGACGCTGCCCGCGGACGAGGCCGCCCTGCTCGTCCCGGTGATCCAGTCGTTCCTGCGCCGCCACCCGGGCGACGACACCTCGCTGATGGTGCGGGCCGCGGAGACGGCCACGGTGGCCCATGCCGGCCAGCTCCGGCGCTCGGGCGAGCCCTACATCACCCATCCCATCGCCGTGGCCGGCGTGGTCGCCGACCTGGGCCTCGACGCCCAGACGGTGGCCGCCGCCCTGCTGCACGACGCCGTGGAGGACACCGGAGTGACTACCGAGGTCATCGATCGGGACTTCGGACCGGCCGTGGCCCTCATCGTGGACGGTGTCACCAAGCTCGACCGCCTGCAGTTCGACTCCAAGGAGGCCCAGCAGGCGGCCACCGTCCGCAAGATGTTGGTGGCCATGGCCAGCGACTGGCGGGTGCTGATCATCAAACTGGCCGACCGTCTACACAACATGCGCACCCTGTCGGTGATGCCGGAGTGGAAGCAGCGACGGTCGGCCCAGGAGACGCTGGACATCTACGCTCCGCTGGCCCACCGCCTCGGCATCCAGGAGGTGCGCTGGCAGCTGGAGGACCTGGCTTTCGCCACCCTCCACCCCAAGCGCTATGCGGAGATCGAGCAGATGGTGGCCAGCCGGGCCCCGCTGCGCGACGAGTTCCTGGCCCGGGTGCTGGTCTCGGTGCGGGAACGGCTGGCCGGGTCGGGGATCAACGCCGAGGTCACCGGACGACCCAAGCACCTGTGGAGCATCTACGAAAAGATGGTGGTCCGGGGCAAGGAGTTCGACGACCTCTACGACCTGGTGGGGATCCGGGTCATCGTGGAGTCCGAGAAGGACTGCTGGGGGGCCCTCGGTTCCATCCACGCCATCTGGCCACCGGTGCAGGGCCGGTTCAAGGACTACATCAACTCGCCGAAGTTCAACCTCTACCAGTCGTTGCACACCACGGTGATCGGCCTCGACGGGAAGCCTATCGAGGTGCAGGTCCGGACCCACGAGATGCACCGCCGGGCCGAGTACGGGATCGCCGCCCACTGGGGGTACAAGGAGAACCCGGGCCGACCCGACCGCACCGCCACCCTCCCGGCCAAGGGGGGCAAGGACGGCGGGGCCGGGGTGAAGTCCCGCCGGAGGATCGGCACCCGCGGCCCGGGCAAGGTGGCACCGGAGGGGACCAAGACCGACTCCGGCAAGAAGGAGTCGAGCAAGAAGGCCTCCTCGATGACCCCGGCCCAGCGGGCCGAGCTGGCCGAGCGGGACCGCCGGGCCGAGCGTCTGGCCCTGGCCAAGGAGACCTCGTCCACCACCGCTGAGATCGAGTGGATGCAGCGGATCGTCGACTTCCAGAACGAGACCACCGATCCCATCGAATTCCTCGAGGCCCTGAAGCTCGACCTCGAGGAGGACGAGGTCTACGTCTTCACCCCCAAGGGCAAGGTCATCGCCCTCACCGCCAACGCCACGCCGGTGGATTTCGCCTACGCCATCCACACCGAGGTCGGCCACCGCTGCATCGGGGCCAAGGTCAACGGGCGCCTGGTCCCGCTGGACACCCGGCTCAACTCGGCCGACACCGTGGAGATCTTCACCTCCAAGGCCCCGACGGCCGGACCGTCGCGGGACTGGCTGGCCATGGTGGCCTCGTCGCGGGCCCGGACCAAGATCCGCCAGTGGTTCTCCCGTGAGCGCCGAGAGGACGCCATCGAGTTCGGGCGCGAGGAGCTGATCAAAGAGCTCCGCCGCGAGGGCCTTCCGATCCAGAAGCTGGCCTCCGAGCACGCCCTGGCCGACCTGGCCACCACCATGAACTACGCCGACCTGGACGCCCTGCACGCCGCCATCGGCGACAACCGGGTCTCGGCCCGGGCCGTGGCCCAGCGGGTCCTGCGGGACCTCCGCGGCGGGGTCTACGAGGAGCAGCTCCCGGTCACCGCCCGCCAGCAGCCGACCGCGCCCCGCCCGGGCCGCGGCTCGGCGGTCGGCGTGTACGTGGAAGGGCTCGATGACCTGATGGTCAGGCTGTCCCGGTGCTGCACCCCGGTGCCGGGGGACGAGATCGTGGGCTTCGTGACCCGGGGCCGGGGGGTGTCGGTGCACCGGGCCGACTGCGCCAACGCCGCTTCGCTGGCCAGCCGGTCGCGGGAACGCCTCATCGAGGTGGAGTGGGACTACCGGTCCTCGGGGGTCTTCGTGGCCACCATCGAGGTGGTGGCCATCGACCGGTCGCGCCTGTTGACCGACGTGACCAAGGTGGTCTCGGAACACCACCTCAACATCGTCAGCGCCAACACCCAGACCGACTCCGACCGGATCAGCCGGATGCGGTTCGATGTCGAGTTGGCCGATCCGGGACATCTGGAGTCGGTGCTCAACCTCATCCGGCACCTCGACGCGGTCTACGACGTCTACCGCATCCTCCCCGGCAAGAAGGACTGAGGGCCCCGTGCCCGACGACTCCCTGGCGGCGCGCGCCCCCAGTGGCACCCACGACGTCCTCTACCCCGAGTCCACCCGCTGGGAGGTGGTGCTGGCCGGCTTCGCCGCCCAGGTGGAGGCGGCCGGCTACGGCCTGGCCCACACCCCGATCTTCGAGGACGTCCGGGTGTTCCGCCGGGGCATCGGCGAGGGCAGCGAGGTGGTGGGCAAGGAGATGTACGAGTTTGAGGACCGGGGCGGCCGGGCCCTGGCCCTCCGCCCCGAGGGGACCGCCCCCATGGTCCGGGCCTTCGTGCAGCACCGGCCGCCCCTGCCCTGGAAGGCCTGGTACGCCACCCCGGCCTTCCGCTACGAGCGGCCCCAGGCCGGGCGCTACCGCCAGCACCACCAGCTCGGCGTGGAGGCCCTGGGACCAGGCGATCCGGATCTCGACGTGGAGGTGATCTCCCTGGCCGACGGGTTCTTCCGCTCCCTCGGCCTGACCTCGTTCTCCCTCCGGCTGAACTCGATGGGCGACGAGGTGTGCCGGCCGGCCTACCTCGAACTGCTGGGGGAGTACCTGGCCGGACGCCGAGACCAGCTGTGCTCCGAGCACGGCCAGCGGGTCGAGACCAACCCGCTCCGGGTCCTCGACTGCAAGCGGCCAGCGTGCCGCGAGGCCACCGCCGACGCCCCGGCCCTCCTCGACCACCTGTGCGACCCGTGCCGCGCCCACTTCGGTCGGGTGGTGGCCGGGCTCGACGCCCTCGGGGTGGAGTACCGGTTCGACCACCGGCTGGTCCGGGGATTCGACTACTACACCCGGACCACCTTCGAGTTCTCCTCCGAGGCGCTGGCCTCGGCGCAGAACGGCATCGGGGGCGGGGGGCGCTACGACGGCCTGGTGGAGATGCTCGGGGGCCCGCCGACCCCGGGGATCGGGTTCGGGATCGGCATCGAGCGGCTCCTGCTGGCCTGTGACGCCGAGGGGGTACTCCCGGTGGCTCCAGTACCGCTCGACGCCTTCGTGGTGGACGTGGTCGGCGGCGAGGAGGCCCGCGACCTCACCGCCGAGCTCCGCCGGGCCGGCCTGCGGGCCGACCGGGCCTTCGACGGCCGCTCCATGAAGTCGCAGTTGAAGTCGGCCGACCGCTCGGGGGCCCGGATGGCGCTGATCGTGGGCCCCGACGAGCAGGCGGCGGGGACGGTGTCGGTGCGGCCCCTCCGCGGGGGCGGGGACCAGCGCACCGTGCCCCGCTCGTCGGTGGTGGCCACGGTGGCCGGGGAGGCCGGCCGGTGAGGGTCGGGTCCAGACCTACTGTGTCCCTGGTCCCGTGATCGGGTCCCCCTCCCGAAAGGACCGCCCGTGACCGTCCCGCCGCCCCCGGCCGAACCGACCTCCATGCGAACCAACCTGTGCGGATCCCTTCGTCTCGGGGACGTGGGCTCGACGGTCACCGTCTGCGGCTGGGTGGCCAAGCGGCGCGAGCACGGCGAACACCTGGCCTTCGTCGACCTGCGCGACCACACCGGGATCGTCCAGTGCGTGATCCCCGGATCGGTGGATGTCCGGAGCGAGTACGTGCTGGCCGTCGAGGGCGTGGTCCGGCCCCGTCCCGACGGGACGGTCAACCCGGATCTGCCCACCGGAGACGTCGAGCTGGGTGAGTGCACGGTGACCGTGCTCAACCGGGCCGAACCCCCGCCCTTCGCGGTGGACGACCGGGTGGAGGTGGACGAGGGTATCCGGCTCAAGCACCGGTTCGTCGATCTGCGCCGGCCCCGGATGCAGTCCAACCTACGCCTCCGGGCCACGGTCAACGGTGCGCTCCGGGCGGCCATGGACCGCCAGGGGTTCGTCGAGGTGGAGACCCCGCTGCTGTGGGCGCCCACCCCCGAGGGGGCTCGCGAGTTCGCCGTCCCCAGCCGGCTGACCCCGGGGAGCTGCTACGTCCTGCCCCAGAGCCCCCAGCTGGCCAAGCAGCTGCTGATGGTGGCCGGGGTGGACCGCTACTACCAGATCGCCCGGTGCCTCCGGGACGAGGATCTCCGGGCCGACCGGCAGTTCGAATTCTCCCAGTTGGACGTGGAGGCGTCCTTCGTGACCCAGGAGGACGTGCTGGAGTTCGTCTCCGAGGCGGTCCTCGACGCCGCCGAGGCGGTCACCGGGGAGCGCCCGTCGGACATCCCGCGGATGACCTGGGCCGAGGCCATCGACCGGTACGGCACCGACAAGCCCGACCTCCGGTTCGGCATGGAGCTCATCGACCTGTCGTCGGTGTTCGAGGGCACCGGGGTCAAGGCGTTCGGCGCGCCCTGGGTGAAGGCCCTGGTGGTGCCCGGCGAAGCCGGGCTCAGCCGGTCGAGGCTGGACGGGCTCACCGACCGGGCCCGGGCGCTCGGCGCCCAGGGACTGGCCTGGTTCCGGGTCGCCGCCGGCGAGGGCGATGTCCCGACCCTCGACTCGCCGCTCGACCGCTTCCTCTCCGACGAGGAGCGGGCCGGGCTGCTGGCGACGACCGGGGCCACCCCCGGGAACTTGGTGCTGGTGGTGGCG
>DATCBL010000317.1:0-4340 GCA_036511875.1 Acidimicrobiales bacterium | reverse complement strand
GCTCCGGTCTGCGCCTCGACCTGGCGCACGATGTCGGCGGCCGAGACCGAGCCGAACAGCCGGTCCCCGGCGGCGCGGGCCTGCAGGGTGATGGCGTTGCCCACCAGGGTCCGGGCCACAGTCTCGGAGGACTCGCGATCGCGCGCGTCGCGGAGGTCCCGGGACCGACGCATGGCCGCGGCCTGGGACTCGATCCCCGGGGAGGCGGCGATGGCCTTGCCGGCCGGCAGCAGGTGGTTGCGGGCGAACCCACCGGAGACGTCGATGATGTCCCCCCGCTTGCCCACTCCGTCGATGTCGCTCCGCAACAGGACCTTCATCTCAGGACTTCCCGACGTCGAGGACGATCTCGTCGTCCACCAGCTCGGTCAGGGTGCCGTCGCCGGTGCCGGTGACCTCGAGGACCTCTTCGTCCACGCTCACGACTTTGGCCTCCCCCACCACGGCCTCCCGCGGTGCATCGTCGGGCAGGGCCGTCGACGTGGCGTCGGCGGACAGCGAGCGCTCCTCGTCGCGGCGGCCGCGACCGCCGCCGCCCTGACCGGAGTAGCCACCCTCACGACCGCCCCGGCCGCCGCCCCGCCCACCCGGGCGCTCGGTGGTGGTCCGCTGGGTATAGGGAAGAAGGACCAGCTCACGGGCGGTCTTGATGGCGATGGCCACGTCGCGCTGGTGCTGGGTGCAGTTGCCCGACACCCGACGGGCCCGGATCTTGCCGCGGTCGCTCATGTACTTGCGCAGCAGGCCCACGTCCTTGTAGTCGACCCACTCCACCCGGTCCTTGCACAGGGCACAGGGCTTCTTCTTGATGCGCCGACCCGTGTCCTTCGGGGCCCGCCGGGTCGTACCCCCGCGATCATTGTTGCGTGCCATGACTAGAAAGGCTCCTCGCTGTATCCGTACCCTGGGGCGTCAGCGGCCGGGGCGGTCCCGCCTCCCGACGGTGACCCGCCGCGTCCACCGCCTCCGCCGCCGCCGCCTCCGCCGGGGCCACCCTCGCCGGGGCTGCGCCGCTCGTTCTTGGTCACCTGGGCGGTGGCCCAGCGGATGCTCGGTCCGATCTCGTCCGCCACCACCTCCACCTTGGATCGCTTGTCCCCGTCGGGGGTCTCCCAGCTCCGCTGGTCGAGCCGGCCGGTGACGATCACCCGGGCCCCCTTCGACAGGCTCTCGGCGGCGTTCTCGGCCATCTCCCGCCAGCACACCACGTCGAAGAACGAGGTGGCCTCCTCCCACTCCTGGGTCTGGCGGTTCTGCCACCGCCGGTTGACGGCCAGACCGAAGCTGGAGGTGGCCTGTCCGGTATTGGTGAAGCGCAGCTCGGGATCGCGGGTGATGTTCCCCACCAGCGTCACGACATTTCCGTTGGCCATGGTCAGCCCTCCCCACTGGTTGCCGCCGCGGCGGCGGCCCGGCGGCCCGCCACCTTGTCCGGCAGTCGGATCACTTTATGACGCAGCACCTCGTCGGCCAGGACGAAGACGCGCTCCATGTCGGCCACTGCAGGCGGTTCGGCGGTGAACTCGATGACCACGTAGTAGCCCTCACGCTTGTGCTGGAGTTCGTAGGCGAAGGTGCGCCGACCCCATCGCTCGACCCGGCCGGGGTTTCCCCCCTGGGCCTTCAACGCCGCCAACGCCCGGTCGAGCACGCCGTTCACCGACGCCTCGTCGGCACCGGTGTCGAAGATCACCATCGTTTCGTATGGCCGCACGCGCGGCTCACCTCCCTCTGGATCGGGCAGGAGACTGCCCGAGCCCCACGTGGGGCAGGTCGGAACTGGACGGCCACCGCCAGGCGGCCGGAACAACCGCTCTACCCTACCGGCAAACGTCGGGGGCCCGGGACCGCCCGGTTCCGGGGACCCTCAGTGGTAGACCTCGGCGTCGGCCGGGAAGGCCCCGGACCGGACATCGGCGGCGTAGGCAGCCACCGCCGCGGTGGCCAGGTCGCCCAGCTCGGCGTAGCGGCGGACGAACTTGGGCACCGTGGCGTTGAAGCCGAGCAGGTCGTGGAAGACCAGTACCTGGCCGTCGCAGGCCGGCCCGGCCCCGATGCCGATGGTGGGCACCTCCAGCGACTCGGTGATGGCCGCGCCAACGCGCTCGGGGATGCCCTCCAGCACCACCGCGAAGCAGCCGGCGGCCACAATGGCCTTGGCCCCGACGGTCAGCGCGTGGGCCGCGGCATCGTCCCGGCCCTGGACGCGGTACCCCCCCATCACATTGACCGACTGCGGGGTGAGTCCCAGATGGCCCATCACCGGGATCTCGGCCGACACCAGGGCCTCGATCATCGGGACGCGGTTGGCCCCTCCCTCCAGCTTGACGGCCTGCGCCCCGGCGCGGATCAGCGTGGCGGCGTTCCGTACCGTGTCCACCGGGTCGAGGTGGTAGCTCAGCCAGGGCAGGTCGGCCACGATCAGCGGCCGGGGCCGGGCCCGGGCCACCGCCGCGGTGTGGTGAGCCATGTCCTCCACGGTCACCTGCAGGCTGTCCTCGTAGCCCAACACGTTGTTGCCCACCGAGTCCCCCACCAGGATGAGGTCCACCCCGGCGCCGTCGGCCACGCGGGCCCCGGGGGCGTCGTAGGCCGTGACCATGACCAGGGGCGGGTGGCCGTCCCGGCGCTTGGAGGCGCGCACGGCGGGCACGGTGACCGGCACGGACCGGGGGTCGGGCATGGACATCCTCCTGATCGAGCCGTCCAGCGCCCAGGGCTGCCGGCGGCATGGGCGGTGGCCGGTGGCCACCGCGGAGCACAACGCACTGCATGCCAAGCCTACCGGCCGGGGGCGGGGAGGGGAGTGCCGGGGCGCCGGGGTGTCCTGGCGCTACCGGGTCAGATCTGGCCCGGAGGCGTCGACGCCCTACAGTCTGCCCATGGCTCCCACCCGCTTCACCGGCCGGCACGCCCTCGTCACCGGGGCGGCGTCGGGCATCGGTCGGGCCACGGCCCTGCGCCTGGCCTCCGAGGGCGCCGGGGTGATGGCAGTGGACGTGAACGCCGGGGCGCTGGAGAAGCTCGAGGTGGACTCGAGCGGTCTGGGCGGGGCGATCACCGCCCTCGTCGGCGACGTCTCCTCCGAGGCAGGGGTGGTCGCCCTGGTCGAGGCGTCGGTCGCCCACCTGGGCGGCCTGGACGTGGTGGTCAATGTGGCCGGCGTGCTCTCCTTCTCCCACACCCACGAGGTCAACCTGGACGAGTGGAGTCGGCTGATCGCCGTGAACCTGACCGGGACCTTCCTGGTCTGTCGGGAGTCACTCCCCCATCTGTTGGCCAGCCGGGGCAACATCGTCAACCTGGCCTCCACCGCGGCCCACAAGGGCCAGCCCTGGGCCACCGCCTACGTCGCCTCCAAGGGCGGGGTCCTGGCCCTGACCCGGGCGTTGGCCGTCGAGTACGCCGCCCAGGGGGTGCGGGCCAACAGCATCAGCCCCGGGGCCATCGACACCCCTATCACCGGGGCCTTCCACCTTCCCGAGGGGGCCGACGCCAAACTCCTGCGCCGGGTGACGCCGCTCGGGCCGTTCGGGACCCCGGAGGGAATCGCCGCGGCCATCGCCTACGTGGCCTCGGACGAGGCCGCCCACATGAACGGGGCCGATCTGCTCATCGACGGCGCCACCCTGGCCTGACCGTGGGCGTCGGGGCGCGGCACCGGGGCGGGCAGCGTCAGCCCAGGGTGGAGCGCCCGTCGGTGGCCCACCAGTCGGCGGTCAGCTTGAGGCCGGCCAGCGAGGCCCGGGGCAGCAACTCCTCGTAGGTACGCCGGTAGCCGGTGTGGGCGATGAGCCACTCCCCGTCCCGCTTGACGTACCGGTCGGTGTAGAACGCCGCGCCCTGGACGTTGACCCCCACGTCGGTGAGGATGACCACGTCCTCGAGGGCCCACACCCCGGTGGCCGCATCGGGGCCGGCCAGGTCGATCTCGGGGTGGTGGCAGCGGTGGCTGCTCAGCATGGTCGTCGCCCCCATCGAGGTGCGGAGGAACTCCATGATCGCCGGGCGGCCCTCGAACTCATAGAGCCCTCCCCCGTACCGGGCGGTGGCCTCGGGGGTGAAGCACCCCTCGATGTCGTCCCAGAGCTTCTGGTCGAGGCAGCGGAGATAGCGGTACTTGAGGCGTTTGATCTGCTCGATCTCGACGAGGTCTTCAGGCGTCATGGCTCTCCAGGGGCTGGGATGAGTGGGGTCGGCTTTCGGGTGTGCGGGCGGTCACCGGATGGTGCCGGCCCCGGGGATGAGGGGCAGGTCGAGGGCGGTGACCCAGCCCGCCGGCAGGGCGTTGACCGCCGGCACGGCGTTGAGGGCGCGGAGCCCGGTGGCCAGGCAGCCGG
>DATCBL010000316.1:0-2462 GCA_036511875.1 Acidimicrobiales bacterium | reverse complement strand
GGTCGGGCTACAATTGATCTCATCATCCAGAGCGACTGAGGGACGGGCCCGTCGACGTCGCGGCAACCAGTGCGAAGCACCTGGTGCCAATGCCCGATCGATGAGGAGGACCGATGGTCGATTTTGTCACTGGGCTGCGTTGTCGTGAATGTCAGCGTGCCTTTCCTGCTGAAGCACTCCATGTCTGTGACTACTGCTTCGGGCCGCTGGAGGTTGCCTACGACTACGAGCGGATCGCCGCCGCGGTCAGCCGGGACAGCATCGCGGCCGGTCCCCGCTCCATCTGGCGCTACCGGGACCTGCTCCCGGTCGACGACGCCACGCCCGTGGACCTGGGCGCCGGCTTCACCCCGCTCGTGCGGGCCGACCGCCTGGCCGCCGAGCTGGGGCTGGGCGAGCTGTGGATCAAGGACGACACCGCCAACCCGACCGGGTCCTTCAAGGACCGGGTGGTGTCGGTGGCGCTGACCAAGGCCCGGCAACTCGGCTTCAAGATCGCCGCCTGTGCCTCCACCGGGAACCTGGCCAACTCGGTGGCCGCCCACGCCGCCCGGGCCGGCATGGAGTCGGTGGTGTTGATCCCCTACGACCTGGAGGCGGCCAAGATCACGATGACCTCGGTCTACGGGGGCCGGGTGATCGCCGTCGAGGGCAGCTATGACGACGTCAACCGGCTCTGTGCCGAGCTGACCAGTGAGCAGCCCACCTGGGCCTTCGTCAACGTCAACGTGCGCACGTACTACGCCGAGGGATCGAAGACGCTGGCCTTCGAGGTGAGCGAGCAGCTCGGGTGGCAGGCCCCGGACCACGTGGTGGTCCCGATCGGGTCGGGGAGCCAGCTGACCAAGGTGGCCAAGGGGTTCGAGGAGCTGTGGAAGGTGGGGCTGCTCGACGAGGAGCCCCACGTGCGGATCTCGGGGGCCCAGGCCGCCGGGTGCTCGCCGGTGGCCACGGCCTTCGCCGAGGGGACCGACGCCATCCGTCCGGTCAGGCCGGACACCATCGCCAAGTCCCTGGCCATCGGCAACCCGGCCGACGGCTGGTACGCGCTGGACGCCATCCGGTCCTCGGGAGGGTCCTGTGCCTCGGTCACCGACGACGAGGTCATCGAGGGGATCAAGCTGCTGGCCCGGACCGAGGGGATCTTCGCCGAGACGGCCGGGGGCGTGACCATCGCCACGTTGGCCAAGCTGGCGGCAGAGGGGGTGGTCCGGTCCGACGAACGGGTGGTCGCCCTGGTCACCGGGCACGGACTGAAGACGGTCGAGGCCCTGTCCGGGTCGGTCGGTCCCACCGCCACCATCGCGCCCACGCTCGAGGCCTTCGACCGGGCCCTGGGCGACACCTACGAGCCGGCCCACCCGGCGGTGGCAAGGAGCCAACCATGAGCGTCAACGTCCGCGTCCCCACCCAGCTCCGCACCCTCACCGGCGGCGTCGGCGAGATCAGTGTGGAGGGATCGACGGTGGGAGAGGCCCTGAAGGCCCTCGACGTCGCCCACCCCGGCTTCGCCGAGCGGATCTTCGACGACCGAGGAGACCTCCGCCGGTTCGTCAACGTCTTTCTGGCCGACGAGGACGTCCGGTTCCTCGACGGCCTGGCCACCCCGGTGGCCGACGGCCAGACCCTGTCGATCGTTCCGGCCGTCGCCGGGGGCTGACCGGCCGGCCGGCGCCGGCCGGGCCCCAGCTACGATGCTCGCCGTGCCGTCAACGCGGGTGGACCAGGCCATCTCGGCCATCCGGGACTCGGGGAGCCGGGTCACGGTGGACCGACGGGCGGTGATCGAGGCGCTCGATCGCAGCGGCGACCATCTCACCGCGGAGGAGCTGGCCGAAGCGGTGTGGGCCCAGTACCCGGACATCAATCTGGCCACCATCTACCGGACCCTGGAGCTGCTGGAGCGGCTCGAGATCGCCTTCCACGTCCACCTGGGCCACGGACCGTCGCGCTGGCATCTGGCCGATGACGTGCATCACCACCTGGTGTGCGAGCTGTGCGGGAAGGTGGTGGAGATCCCCGACTCGACCTTTGACCCGCTCCGGAAGCAACTGCGCCACGACAGCGGATTCGTCATCGATCCCCACCACTTCTCGCTCAGCGGCGTCTGCGCCGACTGTGCCGGGGTCGCCGGCCCCTGAGCCCCCGGCCGATCTCCGCCGGGGCTTGTTGCAAATGGTTCGCACCTAACCTAATCTCGCAACATGGGCTTCGACCACCGCCCGGAGGCGACGGCGTGCACCGGGTGAGCGGACGGATGCGGCGCGTCCAGGACTCGCTGAGCCCGTCGGAGTGGCGCCGGGTGGCCGGCATGGGGGCCACCGTGGTCGGCCTCACCGTGGCCGGGTCGGCCATGCTGATGGCGGCCGTTCCCCACCACTACCACGTCGGGCGGACCGAGCTCTTCGGGGTGGGCACCGGAATCCTGGCCTACACCCTGGGCATGCGGCACGCCTTCGACG
>DATCBL010000315.1:0-2519 GCA_036511875.1 Acidimicrobiales bacterium | reverse complement strand
TTCGGGGCCCTGACCTACGCCGCCCATCCCGAGGGCATCCTCGAGTACCAGAAGACTCGATGGACCCTGCGGATCCAGGGCCTCCTGTTCCGCACCCCCGACGTCCCGCCCGGCGCGGTCGGGGGACTCCCGGTCGGACCGGTGGCCCCCAACGGGTCCGGCCCCGGCATGGCGGTGGCCCTCGACCCGCAGACCAAGCCGGTGGGCACCGACCATGGTTGAGCCCACCGCCGGCTCGGCCCTCCTCGAGGTGCACGGCGTCTCGAAGACGTTCGGGGGGATCGCCGCGGTCAGCGGCGTCAGCCTCTCCGTCCAGCGAGGGGAGAGCGTCGGCCTGGTCGGGCCCAACGGGGCGGGCAAGACCACCTTCTTCAACTGCGTGGGAGGCCAGCTCCGACCGGAGCAGGGGAGGGTGGAGCTGGACGGCATGGACCTCCTCGACCTGCCCACCTACCAACGGGCCCGCCTGGGCATCGGCCGCACCTACCAACGCATCGAGGTCTTTCCCGACATGACGGTCTGGGACCATCTGTTGGTGGCGGTGCGGGCGCGGTTCTGCACCGGACGGATCTGGAAGGACCTGTCCAACCGCAGCGCTCCGACGGCCGAGGAGAAGGACCGGGTGTCCACGGTGCTGGAGCTGGTCGGGATCGAGCGTCAGGCCGACACCATCGTGTCGACCCTCGGACTGGGCTCGTGCCGGTTGGTGGAGCTGGCCCGGGCCCTGGTCGCCGAGCCCCTGCTCCTGATGGCCGACGAGCCCTCCTCCGGTCTCGACATCCAAGAGACCCGCGAGCTGTCCAACGTCCTTCGCATGCTCCAACGCGAGCGGGGGATGGCCATGCTCCTGGTCGAGCACGACCTCGGCATGGTGGGTGAGGTGGTCGACCGGACGGTGGTCATGAACTTGGGCGTGGTCATCGCCGACGGCACCTTCGACGAGGTCATGGCCGATCCCGTGGTGCGCCACGCCTACCTCGGGGTCACGGCATGACCGGGGCGGCCGGCCGGCCCACGCCGGGAGGCACCGCCGTGGCCGGCGGGGGCGGATCCACGGGGTCGGCGGCCCTGGAGGTCGTCCGGGTCAGCGCCAGCTACGGTCCGTACCGGGCCCTGTTCGACGTCACCTTCAACGTGCCCGAAGGCGGTGTCACCGCCCTCATCGGTTCCAACGGGGCCGGCAAGTCCACCGTGTCCCGGGTGGTCACCGGACTGCTGGCCAGTACCGAGGGCGCCGTCCGACTGGGCGGCCGGGACATCACCGGGCTCCCGGCCTACAAGATCGCCCGGGCCGGCGCGGCCCACGTGCCCGAGGGACGGGGCATCTTCGCCAACCTCACGGTGGAGGAGAACCTCAAGTTGGCGTTCCGCCAGCGCGGCGGGCGTCAGAGTGTCCCCGGCTCCCTCCAGAAGGCGTACGCCGCCTTTCCGGTGCTGGGCGAGCGCCGGCGCCAGAACGGGGGGACCTTGTCCGGGGGCGAGCAGCGCATCCTGTCGTTGGCCAAGGTGCTGGTCGCCCCGCCCCGCCTGCTGGTGGCCGACGAGATCTCCCTGGGTCTGGCCCCGGTCATGATCGACGCCGTCTATGACGGACTGCGGAAGATCAACGGGGCCGGCACCGCGCTGCTCATCGTGGAGCAGCAGGTCGACCGGGTGCTGGAGATCGCCAGCACCGCCGTGGTGCTGGAGCACGGCTCGGTGGCCTACTGCGGGAATGCCACCGGGGCCCTGGCCGCGGTGGAGCGGGTCCTCGCCTCGCGGGGGGAGCGGACGGTGCGGGCCGCCGACCCCCAGCGCAACGGGTCGGGACCGGGCTAGGGACCACCGGGGCCGGGGGATGGGCTCTGGCCCGCTCCGGTCCGAGGGGCGGGCCGTCGATGGTGCCCGGCGCCGGTCATCCCGGTAACGTCAGCACCGGGCTTTCCAAGCCAGCACCTGAGGGAGAGGAACCACCGTGAGCAATAACGAGCGCGACGCTGTCATCGTCGATGTGGTGCGCACCACCCTGGGCAAGCGGGGCGGTGCGCTGTCGCACTGGCACCCGGTGGACCTCCTCGGATTCGCCCTGACCACATTGGTCGGACGCACCGGGATCGACCCGGAGACCGTCGACGACGTGATCGGGGGATGTGTCACCCAGTCCGGGGAGCAGGGCACCAACGTCACCCGCAACGGTTGGGTGGCCGCCGGTCTTCCCCAGAACGTGCCGGCCACCACCGTCGATCGCCAGTGCGGCTCCTCCCAGCAGGCCATGCACTTCGCCGCCGCCGGGGTCAAGGCCGGCCACTACGACCTGGTGGTGGCCTGCGGGGTGGAGTCGATGAGCCGGGCGCCCATGGCCTCCAACGCCCGCGGCGGCACCGGGCCCTTCCCGGCCGCGTTCCTGGAGGCCATCGACGGTCGGCTGTGGGCTCAGTTCCGGGTGGCCCAGGTGCTGGCCGACCGCTGGGGGGTGAGCCGGGAGGAGATGGACCAGTACGCCCTGGAGAGCCACCGCCGCGCCGTGGCCTCCTGGGACT
>DATCBL010000314.1:0-3403 GCA_036511875.1 Acidimicrobiales bacterium | reverse complement strand
GAGCTCGGCGTAGTCGAAGGACACCACGCTCCGGATCGGGAAGTCGGCGATGGGATCGAGGGGTGCGTCCAGCAGCTTGCACTCCCCGCGGACCGGGCGGACCATCCGGGCCACCTCGTGCCGGTGGCAGTAGACGAAGGCCGGGTCCCCTTCCAGCCCCGAGCCCGAGGGGTCGGGAAGGAGCTTGAAGTAGAAGTCGAGCTTGTCGATCTCGTAGCCGGCCTGCTCGGCCCCCAGGGTCCCGCTCAGTTCGGCCACGGTGGAGCCCATGCGGGCGATCCGGGCGGTCACCGTGTCCCCGTCCACGGTCAGGTCCATCTCGGCCATCTTCTTGGGCTCGCCGAAGGTCTCACGGCCACCGACGGTGGCCTGCTCGGTGGTCATGGGCATGAACAGCGCGTACTCGCCCTCTCGGTCCCCGTGCCGGGCCCGAACCCCGAACCAGCCCGCCCCGAACGGCTTGAGGCCGGTCCCGAGGTCGACCACGGCGATCCGGAGCCGGGCCGTCGGGCCCGACGGCTCGAGCGGCCGGGGCAGGACGGCGGCGATGGCCTCCGGATCGGTCTCGAAGACCACGGTCACCGCCCGCGACCAGATCGGCGTGGAGGTCGCCTCGACCTCGCGGTTGCGGACCTGCTCCGGCCGCCGGGCACCGTACCGAACGTTCCCCATGGCGTTCCCCTTCCCCGGCGGGCCGGGACGCCCGCCTCGGTCAGTTTTGCATGCCACTCAGAGCCGCGCGTCCTCGGGGAGCGGGGAGGGCTCGGGAGGCAGTCCGGGCATCGGGTGGTGCCACCACAGGGTCTCCTCCACCCGGTGGGTGATTCGCCAGCCGGCGGGAAGCCGCTCCAGCCGGTCGTGGTAGCGACCCCCGACCACGAACAGCCACGGCTCGCCGTGGACGACCGTCTGGTTCGGGTTGTGGAAGTCGGAACGGGCCCGGGCCGTGGCCCCCCCGGGTTCGATGGTCACCGACCGGTTGACCACCAGGTGCTGGGTCCAGGTGAAGATGGGCAGCACGTCGGCCAACCACTGCCGGACCTCCGGGTAGAGCCCGCGGATCCCACCGGCCGAGCGGTAGTCCAGCTCCGCCCCGGGGGCGAACACCGTGTCCAGGCGGGCCCAGTCCCGGTCGTCGACGGCGCCGGCGTAGCAGGTCAGGAGGTCGTCGATCTCGATGCGGTCGAGGAGCAGTCGCACGTTCGGGTCCATGACGCCGAACGTAGCCCCACCGGGCGGGGCCCGAGGGGGGGCTTCGGGGTCGGCCGGTCCTCACGGCAGGCCCGGCGACGGCTGGGGACCCCGCCGGCTCGGAGAGACGGTGACCCCGACCAGGGCTTCCCGCCACCGGTGGTCGGAGTTCGGCCCCGGCGGTACCCGCCACCCCGCGGCCCGGGGCATGATGGGGCATGGGAGCACGGGGCATGGGAGCACAGGGCAGCGGTACCAGGGGCGGTCGGATCCGGCGGTCGGGCCGGTGACCCAGAAGCGCCGGGTACGGCTCAGCCGCGACGAGCTGCGGCACCTCATGTTGGCGGCGGGCCAGCAGATCGTCCAGGAGGAGGGGGTCGAGACCGGCGCCACCAACCTCACCTTCAAACGGGTCTTCGAGCACGTGGAGAAGGACACCGGCGTGCAGCTGACCAACGCCTCGGTCATCCGGCGGGTGTGGGAGAACCAGGCCGACTTCCAGGCCGACCTGCTCTCCGCCATCGCCCGGGACCACGAGCGTCCCGAGATCGGCCAGACCCTCCACGCCGTGGCCGAGGTGGTCGACAGCTTCGACCTCTCCACCGAGGAGTCGCGCCTGAGCGCCATGCGCGAGCTGTGCCGGGTGGGAGGGGCGGCCAGCAGCGAGACCCTCCAGACCTCGCGCAACTGGCCGCTGTGGATCTCCGTCGTGGCCCTGGCCACCAACGGCTCGGAGCACACCAGCCGGGTCCGGGACTCCCTGATGGAGGGGTATGCCTCGGTGACCAAGTTCTGGGAGGAGAACTACGGGGGGTTCATGGACCTGCTCGGCCTCCGGTTCCGCGCCCCGTGGACCATGCGGCAGTACACCATCGCCATCACCGCGTTGAGCGAGGGGTACGCCTTGCGCCAGCACATCGAGGGAAAGTTGGAGTCGTTCACCCGTCCGACCGGGCCGGACGGTGCGTTGCAGGAGTGGACGCTGTTCGCCGCGGCCATGGAGGCCCTGGTGCTGCAGTTCATGGAGCCGGACCCCGAGTTCACCCCGAGGCCTCCGGCCCACGTCTGACCGGATGCCCGGAGCCCGGCGGGGACCGGACCCCCGGTAGGCGGCGCGGCCCCGGGCCGGCCGCGATCACTAGGGTCGGGACGAAGGCGCCCGCGCCGGTGGCGCTCCCGGGCCGGGAACAGAGACGAGGTCGCTCCATGCCGTCGTATCCGGACTCGCCGTCCCCCTCCTTCTTCGACGTGGTCCTCCACCAGCGCGCCTGTCGGCGATTCGACCCCCGGCCGGTCGACGACGAGCTAGTCGAGCAGTGCCTCCTGGCCGCCGTCCACGCGCCCTCGGCCGAGAACAAGCAACCCTGGGTGTTCGTGGTGGTGCGCGACGACCGGATCCGCCGGCAGGTGGCCGACCTGACCCGACGGGCCTGGCGCGAAGGGGGACGCGCCCACTCCGAGGGCCGGCTCCCGGCCGCCCTCCTCGACGAGGTGGACCACGGGGCCGAGGCCGGCCTGCAGGGCGCACCGGTCATCGTGGTGGTGTGCGGCGACCGGAACCTGGGCCTCGAGGTCACGCTCCCCTCGTCGGTCTATCCGGCCACCCAGAACCTGCTGCTGGCGGCCAACGCCCTCGGCCTGGGTTCGGCCATGACCACCCTGGCCACCCGGTTCTCGGACCAGCTGGCCGCGCTGCTCGGCCTCCCCGACGGGGTGCTGCCCATGGCCGTGGTCCCGATCGGCTGGCCGGCCCGTCCGCTCGGTCCGCCCCGTCGGCTCCCGCTGTCCGAGCGGGCCCACCTCGACCGGTACGGCCACCCGTTCACCCGGTCCCCCCCGGGGTGAGTCCGGCCCACCACGGCGCGGAGGCGACCGTCACCCCTCGGGGGGAGGAGCCTCGGTGAGTCGGTCGAAGGTGGGGACGAGGTACCCGAAGGTGGCCACCAGGGGGCCGACCAGCATCAGGGCCGCGCCGGCCAGCCGCAGGGGATGGGCCACCGCCAGCAGCCCGCCGGCGCCGGCGACGGCCACCCCGGCCGCCCCGACCCGGGCGCTCAGCCGGACCAGGCGGGTGGAGTCCCGGGCCCGGACCAGATACCAGGCCGCGCCGAGGCCCAGGGGCAGCCCCATCCCGGCGTGGGCCAGGTAGATGATCCTGCCCTGCTCCGGCCACCAGCCGGTCGGTCGCCCGGTGGGGACGACGACCAGCGCC
>DATCBL010000313.1:0-4693 GCA_036511875.1 Acidimicrobiales bacterium | reverse complement strand
TCGCCGGCCGGACCGGGTCGATTCCGGCCCCCGGCACCCCCCGAGCCGTGGCCGGGCGTCCGGCTCTGTGACCGGTTCGGGCCCATCGCCCCCCAGGCCCCGAGCCTGGTCACTGCCTTCCCTGGAGCCGAGGATGAGGAGCAGTCCGAGGACTGCCTGAGCCTCAGCGTTTGGACCCCGGGCCTCGACGGTGAGCGGCGACCGGTGATGGTGTGGATCCACGGCGGCTCGTTCGTCTCGGGGTCGGGTTCGAGCGGCCTCTACCGGGGGGGAACCCTGGCCCGTGAGGGCGACGTGGTGGTGGTCACCATCAACTACCGCTTGGGCCTGCTGGGCTTCCTGGCCCACCCGGCACTGGCCGGGTCGGGCCCGTCGTGGCCCGGAGGCGAGGAGTGGTCCGGATACGGCAACTGGGGCCTGGCCGACCAGGTGGCGGCCCTCCGCTGGGTCCACGACCACATCGCCGACTTCGGGGGCGACCCGGGCAACGTCACCCTGTTCGGCGAGTCGGCCGGCGCCATGAGCGTGGTCGCACTGCTGGCCGTCCCGGAGGCCGCCGGCCTGTTCCATCGGGCCATCGTGGAGAGCGGCGGCCCCTATGCCTACACGCCCGACCAGGCCTCCGAGGTGGCCGAGCAGCTGGCCGATCACCTCGGGGTGCCGATGACCCGACAGGCCCTCGAGCAGGTGCCCACCGACGCCCTCGTGCGGGCCGCGGTGGAGTTCGACCAGCGGGGCGGTCGACGCAACGACAGTGGCCTGTTGATGCTGCCGGTGGTCGACGGCGGGTTGCTGTCCGAGGCTCCGGCCGCCGCAGTGGCCTCGGGCTCGGTGTCTGGCGTGCCCCTGCTCATCGGGACGACCCGCGACGAGATGAGCTTCTTCACCCTCGGGGTCCCGGCCCTGGCCTCGCTGGACCACGGCGGCCTGCGCCACTGGATGCGGCACGTCACCTCCGACCCCGACGATGTCGAGGCGATCCTCGCTGCCGTCACCGAGGCCCGCTCGGCCCGGGGCGAGCCCGTGACGCCGCGGGACCTGTGGGTGGCCATCTCCACCGAGTTCATCTTCCGGGTGCCCTCGGTGCATCTGGCCGACGTCCACTCGGCCGCGGCCCGGCCCGGGGTGGGGACCTACTCCTACTTGTTCACTTGGGAGTCCCCGATGCTCGACGGGTACCTGGGATCGTGCCACTCCCTCGAGATCCCGTTCGTGTTCGGGAGCGTGCGGAACCCGGCCATCCAGGGGTTCTCCGGGGGAGGCGAGTCGGCCCTGGCCCTGTCGGCGACCATGCGCCGGGCATGGACCGCCTTCGCCCGCACCGGCTCCCCGGGGACCTGGTCCGCCTGGGAGCCCGTCCTCCGACCGACCCGGGTCCTCGGCCCGTGGCCCGGGACCGAGGGCCTCGAGCACCAGGTGGACGGGCCCCGGCCCGAGGAGCTGGACGCTGTGGCCGCGGTCATGCGCCCTCCCGTCGCCACCTGAGCCGGCCCGCCGGGGCCGTGCATCACGCCGACCAGCCGCCACTGAAACTGAAGAACTGCCCGGTCTGGAACCGGGTCCTGCCCTCCAGCAACACCGCGGTGAACTCGGCCAGCTCGGCCATGGTCCCGAGCCGGCGGGCTGGCGTCTGGGCCTCGATCCGGCTGCGGCGCTCGGGGTCACGGTCGGCACCGCTGGCGGCCAGGAACCCGGGGAAGTCCATGTAGTTGGTGCCGATGGCGTTGATGCAGAGGCCGTCGGCGGCGTGCTCCTGCCCGACCGCCCGGACCAGGGCGTTGGCCCCCGCCCGGGTGGCCGAGTACGTCGACACCCGCGGTTCGGGTCGTGCACCGGTGGCGCTGGTGTAGAGCACGATGTCGCCCGAACCCTGGGCCACCATGGTCGGGATGAGGGCCTGCAGCCCGTAGAAGGCCATGTCGAGGTTGCCGGCCTTGGTCCGCTCCCACTGCTGCTCGGTGACGGAGAGGAACTTCCCGGTGCCGATGCCCGTGCCGGTCACGAGGGCGGCGGCGTCGATGCGGCCGAAGCGGGCCAGGGCCCGCTCCACCAGCTTGGCGTTCCCCGCCGCGGTGCGCAGGTCCACCTCGGGTCCCGGGACCACCTCGACCTCGGTCCCGGCCCCCCGGAGCTCTTCGACCAGGTCGTCCTTGGGATCGTGGAGCACCAGGCGGTGGTGGCCGGCCAGCCGGCGGGCCAGCGCGGGGCCCACGTAGTCCCCGGTCTGGGTGAGCAGAGCGACGCGTGTGTCCATGGCCTCACGGTACTGCCGGAGGCAGAGGACGGCCCGTGGGCGGGCGAGGGCTTGGGATGGATCAGGACCCGTGGGGGGCCGACCGCGTAAGGTCTGAGACCGGGATCCACGGCGGGAGGCGGCGGGACGCCGAGACCGCCCGGCCCGGGGACGTAGCCCAATTGGTAGAGGCAGGGCGCTTAAACCGCCTCCAGTGAGGGTTCGACCCCCTCCGTCCCCACGACAGGTCGGGCGCGGGGCTCCCCGAAACCCGACCCTGTGCGCGGGGGACGGGCTAGGCGGCCACGGTGACCCCCACCGACGCCGTCCCGACGATGGGCTTGTTGAGGTGCATCCCGCCCATGGAGCCGGAGAAGGCGGCGTCACCGAAGGTGAACACCCCACCGTCGGCGGCCACCAGCCAGTAGCCGTGGCCAGACGGCGTGGCCGTCATGCCCACGATCGGCGAGTTGAGGTGGCTGCCGCCCATGGAGCCGGAGAAGGCGGCGTCACCGAAGGTGAATACCCCACCGTCGGCGGCCACCAGCCAGTAGCCGTGGCCAGACGGCGTGGCCGTCATGCCCACGATCGGCGAGTTGAGGTGCTTCCCGCCCATGGAGCCGGAGAAGGCGGCGTCACCGAAGGTGAACACCCCGCCGTCGGAGGCCACCAGCCAGTAGCCGTGGCCAGACGGTGTGGCCGTCATGCCCACGATGGGCTTGTTGAGGTGGCTGCCGCCCATGGACCCGTAGAAGCCGGCATCCCCGAAGTTGAAGATTCCCCCGTCGGAGGCGACCAGCCAGTAGCCCTTGCCCGACGGGTCGGGCGAGGCTGGCGGCACCACCGACTGGTACGGGGTGGCGGTCATGCCCACGATGGGTGCGTTGAGGTGGCTGCCGCCCATGGAGCCGAAGAAGCCGGCATCCCCGAAGTTGAAGATTCCCCCGTCGGAGGCGACCTCCCAGTAGCCGCCCTGGTCGGACGTCTGGGCAAGGCCCACGACCGGCGAGTTGAGATGGCTGCCGCCCATAGAGCCGTAGAAGCCGGCTGTGCCGAGGTTGAACACCCCGCCGTCGGAGGCGGTCATCCAGTAGCCGGTGCCGGCCGCAGGCACCTTGAAAACCGCCTGTCCGCCGGGGTTGGTGGTGATGGTGTTGCCGGTGAAGGTGGTCCCGCTGTCACCGGCAAGCCAGACGCCGTAGAACTCGCGGCTGATGGTGTTGTTGGTGATGCTGGTGCCCGTGAGGGTGGGGGTGACCGGTGCCGGGATGACCGATGCTGCCACGATGATCCCCGCTGGCTGCGGCGGTCCGTCGACCGACCCCCAGTCGTCCATCGTAAGGGTGTTGCCGTCAAGGGTGACCCCGCTGACGTGGTCGTTGGGAGCATTGGAGTGGACGACGATGCCGGGAATGAACGAGTTGGTGACCGTGTTGCCGTGCACGGTGACTGTGGAGACCGTGGTCCCCGGGGTGTCGGCTGCCACCACGATGCCACCGATCACCGGGCCGTGCGGTCCGAACTGCCCGACGGTGCCCATCACGGTGTTGTTGGTCACCGTGATCGAGCTCACCCCGGCACCCGGGTTGTAGGCGGCGATGACGACGCCGCACCCGCCGAAGTTGCCGTTGCTCTGGTTGTTGGTCACGGTCACGCCGGTGGTGGGCGTGAGTGTCCCAGGGTTCGGAGCGCCGGGGTCGACGGGTCCGTCGTCGGCTACGCCGATGCCGCCGTCGGCCAAGTTGCCGGTCACGGTGTTTCCCGAGACCGTCGAGCTCGAGACCCCGACCAGCTCGATGGCCTTGTTCTCGTTGATCCCGGCGGTCGGTGCGACGCCGTTGCCCTGGAGGGTCGAACCGGTGACGGTGAGACTGCTGGTGTCCTGGGCGAAGATGCCGTGGTCGTTGGCGCCGCTAATGGTGACGTTGTTGATCGTGACACCGGTGTTGCCCGGACCGACGTAGATGCCGAGGTCGCAGCCGGTGGCATCGATAGGAGAGGTGAAGCTGGTCTGGCCGGCCGTGGCCACAACCGCGGCCGTCAGGCCGGTTGAACCCGCGGGCGTGCACCCGACGGCACCAGCGACGCCGGTGGATCCGAGCGAGGGGATCAGCACTACCGCACTGCCGAGGCCGGCGATTCCGATGGCGACGGCGCCGATCAGGCGGAGCAGACGATGGTTCCTCATAATTTCCTCCTGAGACAACTCGGATCTGACCCCCGGCCCCCGGCGAGTCTGTCGGAATGCCCGATCCGATGCAAGCGGTTTTTGCATCTTGTGTTTCCCCGGGGACGGAACGGTTCTGGCACGGCTCGGTGTACCCGGCCGCCGACTCAGATGCCGACAACCGCCACCAGGTCATCGAGCCCGGTGAAGTCGTCCGGATGGCGCGTGCGGAGGACCAGCCCGTTGGCGGGTGGGACCCACGTGCCCCCGTCGTCGATCCTCGGGCAGAGCTA
>DATCBL010000312.1:0-6874 GCA_036511875.1 Acidimicrobiales bacterium | reverse complement strand
CCAGCTGATCGGTGACCGACCGGCGTCGACCGCCGGGTCTCCGGGTCAGGGCCGCGGCCACTGGCAACGACGCGGCGGCGAAGACCACCGCCCACAGGCGGGAGCCGCCGCCGGCGATCACTCCGAACCAGCGGTAGCCCTCGAGGATGCTGAACGAGGCCAGGAGGGCCAGGCCCGGGGAGCCGACGACCCGGGCCACGGCGCCACCCCGGCGACTAGCCACCGATCGGCGTCCTTCGGCGGGCCGCCACGGATCGTCGGGGGCCGGGGCGGGCACCGGGCCGTCCTCCGCCACGGTTCGTTCCCTGAGGAGCACCGACTGGTGGGGGGAGGAGGGCATGGGCTGTCCTATATCTAGAAATACTATCGGGTTAGTCGACATTATGGAGGACGGCCCGTCCGCCCGTCAACACCGGCGTGTCCTTCCATGCCGTGGGTCCGTCGGGGCGCCGTCAACGGCGGCGGTACGACACCCGGCAAGGACGGGCCGAGCGGGCCACGCCGCCGATCTGGCGTCGGCGGGGGACGGCGTCGACGAAGAGGGGAGTGAGGTCGTACCGCTCGAGGAGGCCGCGGGTGGCGATGCGGATGGCCGAGATGGAGAACCGGGCGGCCGGGCAGGAGTGCACGCCGTGGCCGAAGGTGCTGACCATCTCCTTGGTCGGGAGCGCCACCTGGGGCGAGAGGCGGCGACCCTGGTAGTGGTCCGGGTCGAACCGCTCGAGGCCCGGGGCGACCGAGGTGTTGTGGCACGACAGCATGGTGGACAGGAGCACCCCGGGTGCCAGGCGGTAGGTGCCTTCGCCGGTGTCGACCTCGATGGGCGTGAGCACCTGGCGCAGGGTGATCGAGCGTTGGGCCATCCGGATCGACTCGTTGGCGCACTGGTCGAGGAGCACGTCGTTGCCGTCCCGGACCCGCTCCAGCACCGCTGGGCGACTCACCAGGTTGACCAGCGTCCAGGCCAGGGCGGCATAGAGGTTGGACTGCGATCCCATGTGGATGACGATGACGTCACGGGCCGCGGCGACGGCCCGCTCGTCGTCGCCCAGGTCGCCGTAGGAGTCGAGGATCTGGGTCAGGAAGTCGTCGACCGGGGGCCCCGACCGCCGCGCCGCGATGATCTCGCCGAAGACCTCCTCGATGCCGGCCATGGCCGCCCGCTCGCGCCGCTTGCCGGTGGCCCAGGTCACCACGGCCCTCCCCGGCCGGACGAAGGACTCCGAGCTGTCGAGGCGGTCGAACAAGGGGATCAACCGTCCCAGGTACCGTTCCGAGGCCGCCTCGCTCCCGGCCCAGGACGCCAGGCCGAGCCGGTGGCTGAGCCGGCGCATCTCGGCGAAGATCTCGAAGGTCCCCGACGCCCCGAGCCGGGCCATCTCGAGCTCGACGGCGCGTTGGAGGTGGTCGAGGTAGGCCTCGACCCGCTGGCTCCCGTACAGGGTCTTGGGGTGGTTGCGCCGACCGAGCAGCAGCTCCACGGGGACCTTGGCCTTGATCAGCTGGTAGGTGGCGATGCCGAAGCTGGCCTGCTCCTCGGGCTGGGCGTAGAGGGAGCGGACGCCCTCGGGGGAGAACACGCAGAACAGCCGGTGGCCGAAGGCGTCCACCACGAAGGTGTCCCCGTGCACCCGCCGCTGCCGCTGGAAGAAGGCGGTGGGGTCGGACAGCAGCCCGAGGCCCCCGCCGACCCAGGGCAGCGGCCCCCGCACGGTCGGGGCCGCGGGCTCGACCGTGGGCGCGGTGGTGGCCATCGGCTGGAGCCTACGGGGTGGGTGGCCGACGGGCCGGTGGGGGCGCGGCCCCACCGCTGGACGGAGTCCCGTCCTCGGGGTGTGCTATCCCTGGGTCGTGCCCCGAGCCCGCCTCCGGTGATCGAGACCCCCTGGGTGGTCGGGACCCGACCGGCGCGGCCTCTCGCCGAAGGACTCGGGACCGGGCTCCACGAGCTGCCCCCGGTAGTCCTCGACTCCGAGTGGTCCCGGGCCCCGGTGATCGAGGAGTGGCAGGAGGGTGAACGGGCCGCCCCGGCGGTGGACCGGGCCGTGGTGGCGGTCTGGCCCGAGGTGCGGGAGCCGTGCTCGGTGGTGGACCTCGACCTGGCGGGATGGACGGCCCGGTTGGAGACCGACTTCGCCCTGTGGTTCGCGGCACTGGCCGCCACCGGTGCCCGGTGCGCACCGGGTGGTCGGGTGGTGGCCGTGGTCGACCGGCCCGAGGGCAAGGACAGCGCGGGCTGGGCCCTGGAGTCGGCCTCCGCCGATGCCGTGGAGGTCATGGTCCGCTCCCTGGCCCAGGTCCACCAGGATCGGGGGGTCGGCCTGCACGTGGTCACCACCTCGGCTCGGCTGTCCGGGGCGCCTCCCGCCGCGCTGGCCGAGGTGGTCGGGGCGGTGGCCCTGCTGCTCTCGGCGGGCGCCGGTGTGGCCACCGCGGTGATCCGGGCCGGGTCGGGATGGTGACGGCCGGGGTCCGGCCGGTGGTGGTGGTCACCGGGGCCAGTGGTGGCGTGGGCCGGGGCATCGCCATCGCCTGTGGCGCGGCCGGGTGGTCGGTGTGGGTGGCGGCCCGGAGGTCGGTCGAGGGCCGTCGGGTGGCCGAGGAGGTCACTGCGGCCGGCGGGAGCGGCAACTTCGTGGCCTGCGATGTCGGGGACGGCGGCTCGGTGGCCTCGGCGCTGGCCCTCGTGGTCGAACAGGAGGGCCAGCTGACCGGGGTGGTCCACAATGCCACCAGCGGTCGCTCGCCGCACCCGGTGGTGGCGGCCGACGTCCCGATGGGCGCCCTGCGGGACCACGTGGTGGTCTCGGTCCGCGGTGCCTACTTCCTGGCCCAGCACGCCCACCCCCACCTGGTGGCGAGTCGGGGGAGCCTGGTCCTGCTCACCTCCGAGGCCGGGTTCCAGGGGACGAGACGGCTGGCCCCCTACGCCGCGGTCAAGGCCGCCGTCCGGGGCCTGGCCCGGTCCTGGGCCCGGGAGTGGGGACCTGACGGGGTTCGGGTCAACTGTGTGGCGCCGCTGGCCGACTCACCGGCCCTGGCCGAGGCCATGGCCGCCGACCCGACCATGGCCGAGCGGGTGCTCGGGCGACACCCCATGGGCCGCCTGGGCGATCCCGTCGACGACGTGGGCCCGGTGGTGCGGTTCCTTCTGTCCGACGAGGCCCGCTATGTCACCGGGGCGACGGTGATGGTGGACGGGGGCAACGCCCCGATCACCTGACCGCCGCCCGCCCGGGCTCGGAGTCCTGCATCGGCCCGACCGGGTTTCCGGGCGCGTGGCCCTGGCCTTGTTCGTTCCACGCCCGCCAGGGTTCGGGGCCGGCTGGGGCGGTGCCCCGTGTGGCCCTCGTCATCGGATGCTCGGGATTCGCCGCCCGTCGAGGTTCAGTATGGGGAATTGCCCGGATGATTGCAACCGTAGGTTGCAAATACGCTCCGGCCTGCAGTTTCGTGCCGAGCAGTCGGCATGGGCGCTCCCGGTAGGATCGGTGCCGCGGCGCGACGTAGCGACTGAGGCGCCCGCCACCGCGGTGATGGACGCCCTTCGCCGCCGGATCCGGGGCCGGGTCGTAGTGTCCTTCGAGCTCGGGGTCGAGGCCGGGTGCTCCCCCGACCGGGACTCCAGACCGAGGAACGGGTCGGCAATTTACGATCTTCATATGCGGAGTTGATGGTGTCCTTAGCCCACTGGACTGGAATGGTCTCGTGAGGTTGGTCGCCCCTCGGGTGCACCGGCCCCGATACGACGCCGAATCGGAAGGTGGATGCAGATGAGCGAGACCTCGGATCCCACGACAGGACCGGAAGACCCGACGCAACCGGTCGCGGGGGACCCGGGGGCGTCCGGCCCCGAGGCCGCGGCCACCGGACCGGCATCCCCTCCGGCGGACGCCGGCTCGCCGTACGGGAGGGCCATTCCGCTCCCCCCGGTGGGGGCGGCCCAGGCCCCACCCCCGCCCGGCTTCGACCCCACCGGCCCACAGCCGGCGGTCGGTGCCGGAGCTCCGACTCCTCCGGCCGGCACCTGGCCGTCCCCACCCCAGTCGGCGTGGGGCCCGGGCTACGGCGCCCAGGGCGTTCCGTCCTACCTCGGATGGCCGGCCGCCGATCCCGGTGCCGCCGCCGGGCCGTCGGCCCCGTCCTCCAAGCGCCGCGGCCTCGCCATGGCCCTGGCCACGGTGGCCCTGGTGGTGGCCGTGGTGGCCGGCGTCGGCCTCGGCCACGCCGTGTGGCCCACCTCCAGTGCGACCTCCTCGGCCTCGGCCAACCCCGGCTCCGCCGGGAGCGGGTCCCTGGGCAACGGGTCGAACGGCGGGTCCTCCCCGTTCGGCAACGGGTCGAGCGGGAACGGATCGACCGGCGGCGGGTCGTCGCCGTTCGGCTCGGGCTCGTCGGGCAACACCTCCACCGGCGCCGGTGCGCCCTCGGACATCTCGGCCATCGCCGCCAAGGTCGATCCGGCCCTGGTGGACATCAACACCAACCTCAGCTACCAGAACGAGCAGGCAGCCGGCACCGGCATGGTGCTGACCTCCAACGGGGTGATCCTCACCAACAACCACGTGATCGACGGGGCCACCAGCATCAGCGTGACCGACGTCGGGAACGGTAAGTCGTACTCGGCCAGTGTGGTCGGCTACGACCGCACCGGCGACGTCGCCGTGATCAAGCTGTCGGGGGCCAGCGGTCTCCAGACCGTCACCACCAGCCCGGGCACCGCCGCGGTGGGCCAGGCCATCGTCGGCGTCGGGAACGCCGGCGGAACCGGCGGCACCCCGAGCACCGCCGGAGGCTCGATCACCGCCCTGGACCAGTCCATCACCGCCAGCGACGACGGCGGGGGGAACGCCGAGAACCTGAGCGGCCTCATCGAGGTCAATGCCGGCATCCAGCCGGGGGACTCGGGCGGGTCGCTGGTCAACACCCAGGGCCAGGTCATCGGGATGGACACCGCGGCCTCGGCCGGCTCCAACTACCAGGTGTCGGCCACCCAGGCCTACGCCATTCCCATCGAGACGGCGCTGTCCATCGCCAAGAAGATCGAGTCCGGCCAGGCGTCCTCGACCATCCACATCGGGCCGACCGGCTTCCTCGGAGTCGGCGTGGGTTCCTCGTCGGGCAGCTCGGGTAGCGGGCTCGGCGGTGGGTTCGGCAACGGCAATGGCAATGGCAATGGCACGGGCAACAGCGCCTCGTCGGGAGCCGTGGTGTCCCAGGTGCTGTCGGGCTCGGCCGCCGGGCAGGCCGGGGTGGCCGTGGGCGACACCATTACCAGCCTCAACGGCTCCCCGGTCAGCTCGCCCTCGGACCTCAGCAACCTGATCGAGCCGCAGCACCCCGGTGACACGGTCCAGCTCCAGTGGACCGACCAGTCCGGTCAGACCCACTCCGCCTCGGTGAAGTTGGGCTCCGGCCCGCCGGCCTGATCGAGCGGCCCGCCGGCGCTGCGGTCAGGCTCCCGGGGCCGACCGGCCGACCCGGGGGGCGTCGGCGAGCCGGGCCCGGAGGGCCTTCCGGTCGGGCTTCCCGAGCACCGTCACCGGGAGCTCGTCGGTGAACTCCAGGTACTCGGGCACCTTGTAGGTGGCCAGTCCCGAGGCGCAGTGCCGGAGCAGCTCCTCGACGGCCACCGGCTCGGACACCACCACCGCGGCGCCCACCCTTTCCCCCAGCTCGGCGTCGGGCACGCCCACCACCCCGGCATCGACCACGCGGGGATGGGAGCGGAGGACCTCCTCCACCTCGATGGGACCGAACTTCTCCCCGCCCCGGTTGATGGTGTCCGAGAGTCGGCCGACCAGATAGAGGTAGCCGTCCGCGTCCTGGCGACCGGTGTCCCCGGTGTGCAGCCACTCGGTGGTGGTGTTCTGATCGGCCCGCACCAGGAACTCGCCGACCCCGCCCGGCTCCACCTCCTGCTCGGTCCCCGGTTGGACGATCTTGATCTCCACCCCGGCCAGCGGTCGGCCGACCGAGTCGAACCGGTCCCCGCGCCGGTGGTCCTCGGGGGTCAGGGCGGCGTAGGCCCCGAGGGTCTCGGTCTGGCCGAACGTGTTGGAGAAGTCCACCCCGGGAAAGGCGGCCACCGCCCGGCGGACCAGGTCCACCGGGGCGGCGGCGGCGCCGTAGCTGAGCGAGCGCAGCGAGCTCAGGTCGGTGGGCCCGAAGTCGGGATGGTCGAGGATGCGCCGGAGCATGGTGGGCACCACGAAGGTCTGGGCCACCCGGTGCCGCTCGACCAGGGTCAGCCACTCGGCGGGGTCGAACTTGGGCAGCAGGACCATCGTCTTGCCCTGGTGCAGCGAGACGAACAGGCCGAGGGTCCCGGCGATGTGGAAGATGGGCGCCGACATCATGTCCACCACCTGGCCCACCTCGGGATCGATGGGCTTGGAGTAGAAGGCCAGTCGGTCGGCGATGACCTTGTGGCTGATGGGGATGGGCTTGGGCAGGCCGGTGGTGCCGCTGGTGAACAGCACCAGGGCGGTGTCCTCGCCATCCCCGACGCCGGCCGGAGCGGCGCCGTCGTCGACCTTGGCGCCGAACACCTGGTCCTCCACCAGCACCGGCCCGTCGAGCACCGAGCCCAGGCCGGCCGCATAGCGGTCGCCGGCCACGCCGATCCGGGTGCCGACCAGCTCGGCCAGCTGCCCCAGCTCGCCCGGGGTCAGGTAGGCGTTCATCTGGGCGGTGGCCGCCCCCAACCGGGCCGCCCCGAAGATGGTGGCCACCGACAGGGCGCTCCCCAGGTTGACCAGGGCCACCCGGTCGCCCGGGCCGACCCCGGCGGCGGCCAGGGCCACCTCCACCTGGCGGATGCGCCACTCCAGCTGGCGGTAGGTCAGGGCCTCCCCTCCGACCACCAGGGCCA
>DATCBL010000311.1:0-2173 GCA_036511875.1 Acidimicrobiales bacterium | reverse complement strand
GAGGGAGGAGGCTGAGGCCGACATCGACGCCAAGCTCTCCGGCGAGGCCTTCGGCGACGCCGGCCGGCGGGTGGTGGTGGAAGAGGGGCTGTCGGGCCCGGAGTGCTCGCTGCTGGTCCTGTGCGACGGGCACCGGCTGGTCCCCCTGGCCCCGGCCCAGGACTTCAAGCGCCGCGACGACCACGACGGCGGTCCCAACACCGGGGGCATGGGCGCCTACTCGCCCGTGCCCTTCGTGGACGACGGGCTGGTCGACCGGCTGGTCGACGAGGCGGTGGCCCCGCTGGTGGCAGCGCTGGTCTCCAGGGGGATCGACTACCGGGGTGTGCTCTACGCCGGCCTCATGCTGACCCCGGACGGGCCCCGGGTGCTCGAGTTCAACGTGCGGTTCGGCGACCCCGAGACCCAGGTGGTCCTCCCCCGGCTGCAGGGGGACCTGGCCACCCTGCTGGCCGAGGCGGCCGCCGGGTCCCTCCGGACCGTGCCCCGGTTCGGCGAGGACGCCGCCGTCTGCGTGGTCATGGCCTCGGAGGGCTACCCGGAGTCGCCCCGCACCGGGGACGCCATCCACGGGCTGGACACGGCCGGCCGGATGGAGGGGGTGACGGTCTTCCACGCCGGGACGGCGGAAGCGAGGTCGCCGGGCGACGGGCTGGTCACCGCCGGAGGCCGGGTGGTCGGGGTCACCGCCCTCGGTGACTCGCTGGAGCAGGCCCGGTCGCGCGCCTATCGCGGGGTGGCGGCCATCTCGTGGCGCGGCGCCCACTCCCGTTCGGACATCGCCGGCGCGCCGGCGCGCGCCGTCGGCTCCCTGGCCCGCCCGGGGACCCGATGATCCCCCGCTACGCCCCCGAGGCCATGGCCGCCCTGTTCTCCGACGAGGCCCGGTTCACCATGTGGCTCCGGGTCGAACTGCTGGCCACCGAGGGGTGGGTGGAGGTCGGTGACGTCCCGGCCGCCGCCGCCGAGGCCTGCCGGCGCCGCGCCCCCACGGTGAACGCGGCCTTCGTGGAGGCGGTGGGGGAGCGGGAGCGCATCACCGACCACGACGTGGCCGCCTTCGTCGACGTGGTCCAGGAGGCCATCGGCCAGCCCGAGGGGTCCTGGATCCACTACGGGCTGACCTCGTCGGACGTGGTGGACACCGCCCTGTGCGCCACGCTCACCCGGGCCTCGGACCTGCTCATCGAGGCGGCCTCCGGGCTGGTCGGGGCGCTCAAGGCCCGGGCCACCGAGTCCATCGACGTCCCGGTCACCGGGCGCACCCACGGGATGCACGCCGAGCCGACCACCTTCGGGGCCAAGTTCTCCCTGTGGGCCCTGCAGGCCGACCGGGACCTGCAGCGCCTGCGGGCGGCCCGGGACCGGGTGGCCGTGGGCAAGCTGTCCGGCGCGGTCGGCACCTACTCGAACATCGACCCCCGGGTGGAGGAGCACGTCTGCCGGGCCCTCGGGCTGACGCCGGTCCCGGCCACCCAGGTGGTGGCCCGCGACCGCCACGCCGAGTACCTCTGGGCCTGCGCGGCGGTGGGGGCCACCATCGAGCTGATCGCCACCGAGGTGCGCCTGCTGGCCCGCAGCGAGATGGGCGAGGCCGAGGAGCCGTTCCGGCCCGGTCAGAAGGGGAGCTCGGCGATGCCCCACAAGCGCAACCCCATCCTCTCGGAGCGACTGTGCGGCTTGGCCCGCGTCCTGCGGGGCTACCTCTCGGCCGGCCTGGAGGACGTGGCCCTCTGGCACGAGCGGGACATCTCGCACAGCTCGGTGGAGCGGGTGCTGCTGCCCGACGCCAGCTTGTTGACCCTGTACATGCTCCAGAAGGCCAAGGGACTGGTCGAGGGCCTGGTCCTCCATCCCGAGCGGGCGCTGGCCACCCTCACCGAAGGGAGCCACGGCCTGGTCTTCAGCCAGTCGGTGCTGCTGGCCCTGGTGAGCGGGGGGCTGAGCCGCGACGAGGCCTACCGGATCGTGCAGCGCGACGCCCGGGCCGCCTGGTCCGAGGGACGGTCGTTCCGAGAGGTGCTCGACGGGGATCCCGAGGTCACCCTGTCCAAATCGGCCCTCGATTCCGCCTTCGACCTGTCCCGGACCCTGCGCCATGTCCACCGATTCACCGATGCCCTGGAGGAGCTCACGCCATGACCACTTCATCGACCACCGACCCGCTCAACCT
>DATCBL010000310.1:0-6940 GCA_036511875.1 Acidimicrobiales bacterium | reverse complement strand
GCCGCGAGGTGCTGGCAGCCGACGGCGCCGACCTTCCCGGTCTCGTCGGTCCGGGCGAACCCGACGAGGTGCGACCGGTGGATCCGGTGGCGGCGCCGGCCGAGGAGGCCGAGGAGGCCGGACTCCGACCGCGGACCCTCGACGAGTTCGTGGGCCAGCGGCAGCTGACCGAGCACCTGCAGATCGTGATCGAGGCCGCCCTCAAGCGGAACCAGCCCGCCGACCACCTGCTGTTCGCCGGCCCGCCCGGCCTGGGCAAGACGTCGTTGGCCGGCATCGTCGCCGCCGAGATGGGCGTGGGCCTGCGGATCACCTCCGGGCCGGTCCTGGTCCGGGCCGGGGACCTGGCCGCCCTCCTGACCGACCTGCAGGAGGGTGACGTCCTCTTCATCGACGAGATCCACCGACTGCACCGAGCGGTGGAGGAGATCCTCTATCCGGCCATGGAGGACTTCAAACTCGACATCCTGATCGGCAAGGGCCCGACGGCGCGGAGTATCCGACTGGACCTGCCCCGCTTCACCCTGATCGGCGCCACCACCCGCACCGGCCTGGTGGCCGGTCCGCTGCGCGACCGCTTCGGGTTCGTCGGTCGGCTCGACCACTACGACGTGGAGGAGCTCCTGGCCATCGTGACCCGTTCGGCCTCCATCCTGGCCGTTCCCATCGACCCCGAGGGGGCCCTCCGGATCGCCGAGCGGTCGCGGGGTACGCCCCGCATCGCCAACCGGCTCCTCCGTCGGGTTCGGGACTTCGTCGAGGTGCGGGCCGAGGGCCGGATCACCTCTGATGCCGCCGTGGCCGGCCTCGAGGTGTTCGGGGTGGACGAGTTGGGCCTCGACAAGGTGGACCGGGCCATCCTCGACGTGCTGTGCCGGAGGTTCGCCGGCCGGCCGGTCGGGCTGACCACGTTGGCCCAGTGCGTCGGCGAGGAGCCCGACACCATCGAGGACGCCTACGAGCCCTACCTTCTCCAACAGGGCCTGCTCCAGCGCACCACCCGGGGCCGGATGGCCGCTCCCCGGGCCTGGGCCCACCTCGGGCTGACCCCGGTGGCCTCGACACTGCTCTGACCGGAGCGCCCGGCCGGGGCGCGACCGGGGGTGCGGTGCGGGAGGGAGCGACGGGTTCTGTCACCATGGTGCCCGTGCCCGAACGGATCGAGGAGCGAGTGCATCGGCCGACCACCGATCCCGCCCGGGTCCCGATGGACGCCTACGACTACGGGCTGCCGGAGTCGGCCATCGCCCAACGGCCGGTCGAGCCCCGGAGCGCGGCTCGCCTGCTGGTCGGCCCGGGACTGGACGGCAACGAGTCCCCGGAGCACGCCACCATGGCCGAGCTGCCGAGGCTGCTGCGACCCGGCGACGTGGTGGTGGTCAACGACACGCGGGTCCTGCCGGCCCGGTTGCTGCTGAGGAAGGAGTCGGGGGGGAGGGCCGAGGTCCTCCTGCTGGAGCCCATCGACCCCGACGCGGGCGACTGGGAGGCCCTGGTGCGCCCCGGTCGCCGGCTCCCGGACCCCACTCCTCTCTACGAGCCGGATGCCCGGGGTGGGCCGGTGGTCGCCGTCGGCCCGGTGGTGGGGTCCGGGACGGACGGCCGCCGCCGGGTCCGGTTGCTCGACCCCTCGGTGGTCGAGCGGTCCGGATCCATGCCCCTCCCGCCCTACATCCGCCGCCCGCTCGACGATCCCGAGCGGTACCAGACGGTGTACTCGGAGCCCGGAGCCCTGGAGGACCGCTCCACCGCCGCTCCCACCGCCGGACTTCATTTCACCCCTGAGCTCCTCGAGGCCTGCCGGGCCGCCGGGGCCACCGTGGCCCGGGTGGAGCTAGCCATCGGGCTCGACACCTTCCGGCCCATCACCGCCCCCACCCCGGCCGAGCACGTCATCCACTCCGAGCGCTACTCGGTCCCGCCGGAGACCATGGAGGCCTGCGCCGCCGCCGACCGTGTGGTGGCCGTCGGCACCACCGCGGTGCGCGCCCTCGAGTCCGCCGCCGCTGGCGGCGGGCTGGCCGGCCGCACCGATCTCTACATCCACGGGGAGTACCCGTTCCGCGTGGTCGATGTGCTGGTGACCAACTTCCACCTGCCCCGGTCGAGCCTCCTGCTGCTGGTCGAGTCGTTCTGCGGCCCCCTCTGGCGCCGGCTGTACGCCACCGCCCTGGCCGACGGCTACCGCTTCCTCTCCTTCGGTGACGCCATGGTGGTGGCCCGCTCGGGGGCCGGCCCATCGAAGGCCGCGGCACCCGGTCGGTGACCAGGGCTCGGGTGGACCTGGGCGCGGTGGACGGCGAGGCCCGGACCGGGGTGGTGGTGACGGCCCGGGGGAGCTATCCCATCCCCGCCTTCATGCCGGTGGGCACCCGGGGTGCGGTGAAGGCGGTGGACAGCGTGGACCTCGAGGCCGTGGGCGCCCACGTGGTCCTGGCCAACACCTACCACCTGATGCTCCGACCCGGGGCGGAGACCGTGGCCCGACTGGGCGGACTCCACCGGTTCACTGGTTGGGCCGGGCACACCCTGACCGACTCCGGCGGCTACCAGGTCCACTCCCTCCGTTCCGAGGTGGACGACGGCGGGGTCACCTTCGCCTCGGTGTACGACGGGAGCCGGCTCCGGCTCACTCCCGAGTCGGCGGTCGAGGCCCAGGGGCTCATCGGGGCCGACATCCAGATGGTGCTGGACGTCTGCAGCGCGCTGCCGGCCCCCACCGAGGTGCTCCGCTCGGCGGTGGAGCGGACCGCCCGGTGGGCCGACCGGGCCCGACGCCACCACGAGCGTCTCGAGGCCCGGCCCGAGGGCCAGGCGCTGTTCGGGATCGTCCAGGGGGGCACCGACACCGGGCTCCGGGCCGAGAGCGCCCAACGCACGGTGGCCCTCGGGTTCGACGGCTACGCCATCGGGGGACTGTCGGTGGGGGAGCCCCGGGAGGCCATGCTCGAGGCCCTGGCCGCCACGGTGCCGTTCCTGCCCACCGACCGACCCCGGTACCTGATGGGCGTGGGCGACCCCATCGGGATGATGGAGGCGGTGGCCCTCGGGGTCGACCAGTTCGACTGCGTAGCCCCCACCCGGATGGGCCGTCACGGCACCATCCTCACCGGTCAGGGGAAGCTCAACCTGCGCAACGCCGCCCATGCCCAGGACGATGCACCCCTCGACGCCGACTGCGGCTGCCTCACCTGTTCCCGGTGGTCTCGGGGCTATCTGCGCCACCTGCTGGGGGTGGGCGAGCCCACCGCCTGGCGGCTACTGACCATCCACAACCTGGCCTTCGTGCTGGATCTGATGTCCAGGGCCCGGGCGGCCATCGCCGAGGGGCGCTTCGACGGGTTCCGGGCGGCCACCGTCGAGGTGTGGGGTTCCGCCAGGTAGCGGCGTCAGTTCGCGGTGGGGCTGGGCTAGTGTCGGACCGCTGTGTTGACCCCTGACCCCCCCCACCTTCGTCCATGACTGGCGCGCTCACGGCCGTGCTGCTGGCGGCGGCCGCTCCGGCCAAGAAGTCCAACTTCAGCCCAATCATCCTCATCTACGCGGTCATCGCCGCGGCCTTCTACTTCCTCTACTACCGACCGCGGAAGCGCAAGGCCCAGGAGGCCCGCGAGGTGGGCAAGGCCTGGGATGTGGGCGACGAGGTGCTGACCGCCGGGGGCATCGTGGGCTACATCATCGACATCGACGGCGACCGGGTGACCCTCGAGACCAGCGTCGGGGCCTCGTTCGTCGTCCTGAAGCAGTACGTGCTCCGGAAGATCGAGCCGGTGGTGGCCGACGACGACGACCTCGAGGACTACCACGAGGAGGAGGAAGAGGACGAGGAGCCGGACGAGGACGAGGAGGCGGACGAGGAAGCCCACGACGAATCCGAGACCGACTCCGACACGGACGAGACCGATGACGAGCCGGACGAAGAGGCCGAGCCCGACGGGGCCGAGGTCGACGAGACCGAGGCTGTCGACGAGCCGGACGCGGCGGCCGGGGCGGCCGGCGGCCGCCGGGCCGGGAACCGGCGGTCCCGACGGCGGGGCTTGCAGGGCCGGGTCGACGACGGTGAGGACTCCGACGGCCCCGACGGCCCGTCGACCACCTGACCGGTCATGAAGAACCGACGCTCCCTGTGGATCAGCCTGCTGTCGGTGGTGGCCATCGCGGTGATCGCCCTCAGCGCCACCCTGGCCGCCAGCTGGTCGCCCAAGCTCGGCCTGGACCTCGACGGCGGTCTCTCGGTGGTCTACCAGACCCATCGGCCGGTGACCTCGGCCCAGCTGAGCACCATCACCACCATCATCAACGACCGGGTGAACGCCGGCACCACCGGGGCCACGGTCGACAGCCAGGGCAAGAACGAGATCTCGGTGTCCATCCCCGGCGAGAAGAACACCCAACAGGTCCTGGCCACCCTGGGCAACACCGCCCAGCTCTTCTTCCGCCCGGCCCTGTGCTACGCGCCCTCCCTCACCCTGGCCAAGGGCAAGACGCCGACCCCCGGACCCCTGCCCACCTGCGCACCCGCCTCGGCACTGACCGCGGCCAACCTGGCCGTGAATACCAGCACTGCCGCAGCCACCAACAACCCACCCGCCGACACCCAGTTCGCCACGTACAAGTCGACATCCCCGCTCAACGACAACAAGAACGACACCGTGCTGCTCCCCGGGACTGGGTCGGCGGTCGGTGTGCGGTACGTGTTGGGACCGGCCGGGATGACCGGCACCGCGGTCAAGTCGGCCACCGCCCAGATCAACAACGGACAGTGGAACGTCAACCTCAACCTGACCGGCCCCGGCGCCTCCGAGTGGGACACCCTGGCCGGCAAGCAGTTCCACGCCATCATCGGGATCGACCTCGACGGCCAGGTCATCTCCGCCCCGATCACCCAGCCCAGCCAGGCGTCGCCCACCTCGTTCGCCGGGCAGGTCCAGATCTCCGGCCAGTTCACCGAGAACCAGGCCAAGACCCTGGCCACCGACTTCACCTACGGCGCCCTCCCGGTGAAGCTCGACCGCCTCACCGTCCAGACCGTCTCGCCGTCCCTGGGCAAGTCGTCCCTCAAGGCCGGACTGATCTCCGGGCTCGCCGGCCTGGCCCTGGTGATGCTGTACATCATCTTCTACTACCGGCTGCTCGGCCTGGTGGTCCTGGCCGGGCTCATCGTGACCGCCGCCCTGCTGTGGGCGACCATCGCCTTCATGGGCGAGAGCCTCAACACCACCATCAACCTGGCCGGCATCATCGGCCTGATCGTGTCCATCGGGATCACCGTCGACTCGTACATCGTCTACTTCGAACGGTTGAAAGACGAGACCCGGTCCGGTCGGACCATCCGCACCAGCGTGGACCGGGGCTTCGCCAGTGCCTTCCGCACCGTGCTGGCCGCCGACGCCGTCTCCCTGCTGGCCGCGGTGATCCTGTACCTGATCTCGGTGGGTGACGTCAAAGGATTCGCCCTGTTCCTCGGGATCTCCACCGTCTTCGACATCTTCATCACCTACTTCTTCACCCGTCCGTTCGTGGTCCTGCTCGGACAGAGCCAGGGCGGCTCGGAGCTGCGGGGCATGAGCGTGGCCAGTGGTCTGGGCGTGACCGCAGGGCAGCCGTCATGAGATCGGGGCGAAGGAACGGCGGGCGGCCCGACGACCTGGACGACGCGGTCGACGACGACGACGGAGCGCGGGACGAGGAAGAGGAGGCGGCCGCCGTCCTCGAGGAGGACTTCGAAGAGGAGATCGAGCTCGCCGCCGAGGAGGAGGAGCTGGAAGCGGCCGGGCAGAAGCGACCCAACGTCCTGGTCCGGCTGTACCGGGGGGAGACCTCGTTCGACTTCATCGGGCGTCGCAAGGTGTGGTTCGCGGCCTCGGCCCTGGTCATCCTGCTCGGCGTCATCTCGCTCAGTACCCGCGGCCTCAACCTGGGCATCGACTTCAAGGGCGGCCAGTCCTGGCTGGTGACGTCACCGACCCTCACCGTGGCTCAGGCCACCACGGCGGTGGAGTCGGCCGGGGTCACCGACCCGACCGTGGTGCAGCTCACCAACCAGCTCAACCACACCAAGCAGATCCAGGTCACCGTGGACCTCAACTCCAAGGCCGTCGCCGTGCGCAACGCCATCGAGGTCAAGGCCCAGGATGCGCTGGCCAAGGCGGCCAACACCACTCCCGACAACGTCAACTTCAACGACGTCGGGCCGACCTGGGGAGGGCAGGTCACCTCCAAGGCAATCGAGGCCCTCATCGTCTTCTTCATCGCCGTGACCCTCTACATCTCGGTCCGGTTCGAGTTCAAGATGGCGGTGGCCGCCATCGTGGCCGTGATCCACGACATCCTGGTCACCGTCGGGATCTATTCCATCGCCGGATTCCAGGTCACCCCGGACACGGTGGTGGCCGTCCTGACCGTGCTGGGGTACTCGCTCTACGACACCGTGGTGGTGTTCGACCGAATACGGGACAACTCCAAGGGCCTCGGCGCGTCCGGGCGCATCACCTACTCGGAGATGGTCAACCTCTCGATGAACCAGACCCTGGCCCGGTCCATCAACACCTCGCTGGTGGCCATCATCCCGGTGCTGTCGGTCCTGGTGGTGGGGTCCTTCCTGCTGGGCGCCACCTCGTTGCAGGACTTCGGCCTGGCCCTGGTCATCGGCCTGACCAGCGGGGCCTACTCGTCGATCTTCATCGCCTCGCCCCTGCTGGCCTGGATGAAGGAGCGGGAGCCCCGGTACGTGACCATCCGACAGCGGCTGGAGACCCGCGGCGAACGCGGCGCGGCCCTGACACCGGCCATGGCCGCGGCCATGGCCGGGGCCGGCGGCGGAGCCCGGGGATCGACCCGGGGCCGGGCCACCACCACCGGGGTCATCCGGCCCGGCGCGGCCTCGACCTCCCGTCGCCCGGGGGGAGCGGCCGGCCGACCGACTGCGGCCGGGGACGGC
>DATCBL010000309.1:0-3070 GCA_036511875.1 Acidimicrobiales bacterium | reverse complement strand
CTGGTCGACGTCATGGTCCCGGCCGGCGCGGGGTGGCGGTTCGGGCAGGCCCTCTTGGATCTCGGGGCCGAGGTGTGCGTGCCCGGGGCCCCGCGTTGTCACGACTGCCCGATCCGCCGTCGGTGCCGTTGGGCCGCCGCCGGTCGGAGCGGTCCCGATCCCTCGGTGGGCTCGGCCGGTGGGCCCACCGCCCAGAGCCGGTTCGACGGCTCGGACCGGCAGGGCCGCGGCCGGTTGATCGCCGCGCTGCGGACCGGAGGAATCCCTGCCGGGGGCGTGGCGGCCGCCTGCGGATGGCCCGACGACCCCGAACGGGTGGCCCGGGTGGTGTCGGGACTGGTGGACGAGGGTCTGGTCGTCGCCGACCGGTCGGGCGGACTGCGCCTGCCCTGATGGGGCAGGTCACCGGGCGACTAGCCTGCTCCTTCGGTGAGGATCACCTACTTCGGTGTCCGGGGCTCGTGCCCGTGCTCGTCCGACCGCTACCGCCGCTACGGGGGCAACACGTCCTGCGTGTTGGTGGAGGTGGCCGGGGAGCTTCCCCTGATCATTGACCTGGGGACGGGGCTCCGCGCCCTCGGTGACCACCTGCAGGCGCCCCTGTCGGCCACCGGTGCCCCCCTTCGGGCCAACGTGCTGCTTTCCCACCTGCACTACGACCACGTGCTGGGCCTCCCCTTCTTCTCACCGATGCGCCACTCCGATGCCGTGGTCGACGTCTACGGCCCGGCCCAGGAGGGCGGTCTGGGGGAGACCCTGGCCTCCATGGTGCGACCGCCCTTCTTCCCCGTCCACATGGCGCAGTTCGAAGGGACATTCCGCTTCCACGAGCTCGGAGAGACCGACGACTTCGCCATCGGTGCCGTCAAGGTCAAGGTCCGGTCCATCCCCCACATCGGACGAACCCTGGGCTTCCGGCTCGAGGCCGATGGCCGGGCCCTGGCCTACGTCTCCGACCACCAGGCGCCGCTCGACCTGCGGACGATCGATCCGAACGTGCTCGAGCTGTGCGACGGCGCCGACCTGGTCCTCCACGATGCCCAGTACACCGAGGACGAGTTCGCGGCCGTGCCCGACTGGGGTCATTCCACGGCGAACTACGCGGTGCGGGTGGCCCAGGAGTCGGGGGCCAAGCGTCTGGTCCTGTACCACCACGACCCGGCCCACTCGGACGAAGAGATCGACCGCATGCTGGGGGAGGCGCGCCATCTGGCCGCCGACACCCGGGCCCTCGAGGTCGACGCGGCCACCGAAGGCGGCACCGTGGACCTGGACGAGCGCTGAACGTGAGTTTCGACGCCGCGGCCTTCAAGGACGCCATGGGCCGGTTCATCACCGGCGTGACCATCGTGACCGGCCTGGAGGAGGGACGCCCGGTGGGATTCACCTGCCAGAGCTTCGTCTCCCTCTCCATCGACCCACCCTTCGTGGCCGTGGCGCCGGCCCGCACCTCCACGAGCTGGCCCCGCATCGCCCGGGCTGGCGCCTTCTGCGTGAACGTCCTCGGCGACCACCAAGAGGACGTGTGCCGGGGCTTCGCCGTCTCCGGGGGGGACAAGTTCGAGGGAGTGGTCTGGCAGCCGGCCCCGGTCACCGGGGCCCCGGTGCTCGAGGGCAGCCTGGCCTGGGTCGATTGTCGGATGGAGTTGGCCCACGACGCCGGCGACCACGAGTTGATCATCGGCAAGGTCCTCGACCTCGGCACCAACGACGGCTCCCCCCTCCTGTTCTATCGGAGCGAGTTGGCTACGCTGAGCCGGCACTCCGGGGACGGGGAGCACTCACGCCACGCAGAGAGGACGTAGCCGGTGCCCGACATCAAAGAGTCCGAGATCATCGCCGACGTCATCGTGGTGGAGCCCAACGCCCACGGCGACGAGCGGGGCCGGTTCGTCGAGACCTACCGGCGCAGCTGGTTCCCCCTGGGCCGGGAGATGACCCAGGCCAATCGGTCGGAGAAGCAGGCCGGTGCCATCGTGGGGCTGCACTACCACCTGCACCAGGCCGACTACTGGTACGTCCTGCGGGGCACGGCCCGCGTGGTCCTGCACGACCTGCGCCACGGCTCGCCGACCGACGGCGCCACCCTGACCCTGGATCTGGACGGCGACCACGACCGCGGGCTGTTCATCCCACCCGGGGTGGCCCACGGCTTCGCCTCGCTCACCGACCTCACGCTGTGGTATCTGGTGGACGGCTACTACAACCCCGAGGACGAGCTCGGAGTGGCCTGGGACGATCCGGCCATCGGGGCCGACTGGGGCCTGACCGACCCGGTCCTCTCGGCCCGGGACCTGGCCAATCCGCTGCGCTCGGAGATCCACCCCGGGGTGCAGCCGAGAGCGGGCCTCCGGACCTGAGCGAGCGGCCCGACCGGCCCCGACCGGTGTCGCCCCCGACCGGTTCTGACAGACTGCGCCCATGTCACCCCCCGCCCCCCGCCGCGTGCCGACGGAGGCCCGGGTCCCGGCCAAGAAGGCCCCGGGTAAGAGGGTCCCGGCCCAGCGGACCCCGGCTAAACCGACTCACGCGAAACGGGCCCGGGCCAAGCAGACCCCGGCCACCGAGGGCACCGTACCCGGGGCGTCCCGGGTGGCCGGTGACGAACGCCTGGGATCGCCGAGGACCGGGGTGCTCGTCACCGGCGCGGGGTCGGGGATCGGTCTGCAGACCGCGCTGGCCCTGGCCGAGGTGGGCCGACCGGTGGCCATCTGGGATGTGGACGCCGGAGGGGCCGAGCAGGCGGCCGCCCTCTGCCACGAGCGGTACGGAGTGACGGCCCACTGGTCGGTGGTCGACGTCGCCGAGACCTCCGCCCTCGAGTCGGGGGTGGCCAAGGCGGAGGCGGCCCTCGGCTCCCTCGGAGGGTTCGTGCACTCCGCCGGGGTGTCCGGCGCGACGCTGGTGGACTTCATCGACGACGAGGTGTGGGACGCCACCCTCGACGTCAACCTGAGGGCCGGGGTCATGGTCTGCCGCCAGCTGATCGAGCCGTTCCGGCGGGCCGGCCCGGGTTCGGCCGTGGTCCTCATCTCTTCGATCGAGGGGCTCTTCGGCAGCTCGATGCTCA
>DATCBL010000308.1:0-5840 GCA_036511875.1 Acidimicrobiales bacterium | reverse complement strand
CACGTCCTCCCTGTCCTGGTGCCCCTCCGGTTCTGCCCGCCACTCTACGTGCCGCCATCGGGCCGCCGCAGGGCGATGCCCACCGGTCGGAGACCGTCCCGGGGTGGGCCAACACTGTTGTGTAACGCTTCCGATATAAGTACAGTGGCCGACGGCGCACCCGCGCCGAGCCGCCCATCACCAAGGGGGGCGAGCCGCCCATCACCACGGGGGCGAGCCGCCCATCACCACGGGGGAACGTGTCCCAGACCCAAGTCCAACGCAAGGCCGAGACCCGGGCCCGTCTGCTGGCCGCGGCGGCCGAGCTCTTCGCCGACCACGGCGTGGACGCGGTGTCGGTGGATGCCGTGGCCGAGGCGGCCGGACGGACCTCGGGAGCGGTCTACGCCCACTTCGGCAGCAAGCAGGGCCTCCTGCTGGCGCTGCTCGACTCGTGGAAGGACTCGGTGCTCATCGTGTTGCTGGCCGAGGTGGCGGTGACCGAATCCCCCCTCGGGCAGTTGGCCGCGGTGTGGGAGAACGTGGCCCCCACCCCGACCGAGGCCGGGAGCTGGTCCCTCCTGGAACAAGAGCTCTGGCTCCGGGCGGCTCGGGACCCCGAGGTGGCCGAGGTGCTCCGGAGCCGCAATGCCGAGGCCCGGCGGTCCACAGCGCGCCGGCTGGCCAGATGGTCGAGCGCGGTCGAGGCCCGGCCGGTGGCCTCCCCCGAAGGGTCGGCCGTGCTGGTGAAGGCGCTGCTGACCGGACTGGCCATGCAGCGGCGTCTGGAGCCCGGCTCGGTCGGCGACGACCTGGCCGTGCGGGGCCTGGCCGCCCTGTTGGGGGCGCCGGAGGGCCGGCGCGACCGCGGCACCACCTATCCCAGGCCGTCGTCCCGATCCCGTCGACCCGACCCCACCGTCTCGAACACCGCCCGTCCCACAACCGAAGGAGTCACCCCATGAACACCGAGATCCGTCAGAGGCTGGGCATCGAGTTTCCCATCTTCGCCTTCACCCACTGCCGGGACGTGGTGGCCGCGGTCACCAACGCCGGCGGCATCGGGGTGCTCGGCGCCATCGGATTCACCCCCGAGCAGCTGGAGGTGGAGCTGACCTGGATCGACGACCACGTGGGCGACCGGCCCTACGGCGTGGACATCGTCATCCCGGCCAAGTACGAGGGCATGGACGAGATGGACCCGGACAAACTGGAGGCCCAGATCCGGGGCCTGGTCCCGGCCCAGCACAAGGAGTTCGCCCTCAAGATCCTCGCCGACCACCACGTGCCCGAGATACCGGCGGACGAGCGCACCTCCAACGGCATGATCGGATGGACCGCGGCCCATGCCGCCGGGCTCCTCGACGTGGCGCTGCGCCACCCCAACGTGAAGCTGATCGCCAACGCCCTCGGCACCCCCCCGCCCGACGTGGTGGCCAAGGTGCAGGGGGCGGGGCTGATGATCGGGGCCCTGGCCGGCTCGGTCAAGCACGCCCTGAACCACAAGGCGGCCGGACTCGACTTCATCATCTGCCAGGGTTCCGAGGGCGGCGGCCACACCGGCGACGTGGGCAGCATCGTGCTGTGGCCCGAGGTCATCGACGCCGTGGCCCCGATCCCCGTCCTGGCCGCCGGGGGGGTGGGCAGCGGCCGCCAGATGGCCGCGGCGCTGGCCCTGGGGGCACAGGGCGTGTGGTCGGGAACCCTCTGGCTCACCGTGGAGGAGGCGGACATACCGCCCCGGCAGATGGAGAGCTATCTGGCCGCCTCCAGCCGCGACACCGTGCGGTCCCGGTCGTTCACCGGCAAACCGTGCCGCATGCTGAAGAACGATTGGACCGACGCCTGGGAGGCCGAGGACAGCCCCGATCCCCTCCCCATGCCCCTGCAGATGATGGTGGCCATCGAGGCGGTGTCCCGGGGTCACCGCTATCCCGAGCAAGCCAAGGACGTGAACTTCAACCCCTGCGGACAGGTCATCGGCCGAGCCACCGCGGTGCGCAAGGCCAAGGACGTGGTGTTCTCCATGGTCGAGGAGTACGTGGAGGCCACCGAACGAATGCAGGTCGGCCTCACCGTCTGAGCGTCCGGCCCCGGTGGCCCCGGCCACGCGGGCGTAGCCTCCACCCATGCGGTTCGTGATCATCGGCGGAGGGCCGGCCGGCAATCAGGCCGCCACCCATGCCGCCCGGCTCGGGGTCGACGTCACCCTCATCGAACGCGACGTCGTCGGTGGCGCCGCCAACCTCTGGGACTGCATCCCCTCCAAGGCGATGATCGCCACCGGGGGGGCCATGTCCTACCTGCGGAGGATCGCCGGCATGGGCGTGGTGGGAGCCGGCGGGGTCCTCGACCTCGAACTCCTGCGGGCGCGGATCGCCAGCATCGTCGACCACCTCGAGCACACCAACGAGAAGATCCTCCGCAGCCAGCAGGTGAACGTCGTCCGGGGCACCGCCCGCCTAGTCGACGACCACACCGTGGCGGCCGACACGCCGGACGGCCCGATGACCTTCCCGGCCGACGCCGTCCTGGTCAGCACGGGCAGCCGCCCCCGGATCCCGCCCTGGGCCGACCTCGGAGCCGACCGGCTCCTCACCACCCGCGACGCCTACCCGCCCTCGGTGCTGCCGGGCCACCTGGTGATCATCGGTTCGGGGGTCACCGGGGTCGAGTTCGTCCACATGTTCACGTCCCTCGGATGCGAGGTGACCCTGATCGTGAGCCGCCAGCAGGTGCTCCCCCAGAAGGACCCCGAAGTGGCCGCGGTCCTGGAGGCCGACTTCTCGGAGCGGGGCGTCCATCTGCTGAAGGGGGCCCGGGCGGTGGGCGTGGACCAGAGCGGGGACGAGGTGGTGGTCCGGTGCGACGACGGCCGGGTGGCCCGCGGGTCGCACGCCCTGTTGGCCATCGGCTCGGTGCCCAACTCCGAAGGGCTGGGTCTGGAGGACGCCGGGGTGGCGGTGACCGAGGGCGGGTACGTCCCCATCAACCGGCACTGCCAGACCAACGTGCCCCACATCTTCGCCGCCGGCGACCTGTCGGGGAAGCTGCCCCTTTCGTCGGTGGCCGCCATGCAGGGTCGGAAGGTGGCCGAGTACGTGGTGGGCGGCCACACCGCGGCCCACCGCCACCCGAACTACGAGAGCGCGCCGTCCGCCATCTTCACCGAGCCGGAGATCGCCGACGTGGGCCTGGCCGAGGCGGACGCCTTCGCCCAGGGCCGAAAGATCAGGGTGACCAAGGTCCCCTTCGCCGCCAGCTCGCGGGCCCTGATCGACAACGATGCGCGGGGGTTCGTCAAGATCATCACCGACCCGGCCACCGGGATCGTGCTCGGCGGCTCCATCGTGGGCCGGGACGCCTCCGAGCTGATCTCGGTGCTGGCCGTGGCGGTCACCGGCGGGCTCGGGGTCAACGACATCGTGGAGTCCATGTTGGTGCACCCGACCCTGGCCGAGGCCCTGGCCGAGGCGGCCGAGTAGCGGTCATCAATTGGCGACAGGTGGACAGATAGGGTGACCAGGTGACCGGTTCGACCACCGACGACGGCACCGTGGCGGTGCCGTCCGATGTGGCGCCGCCGGTCGTCCAACCTCGTCCCACCCGCATGGAGCAACGGCGGTCGGTGGACCGGTGGTGGGGCCGAGATCGTCCTTCGTCGCTCGTCGGTCTCGCCCGCACCCTCGGGGCGTTCGCGCTGTCGCGGCTGGTGGTGGCCATGGGCCTCGGATCCGTCCTGGTGGTCGACCAGGGACTGGCCACCCACCACTTCACCGGACCGTGGCCGGCGCCACCTCGGGCGGGTCTCTTCCTCCAGGCCCTGGGCTCGTGGGACGGGAGCTGGTACCTGCTCATCGCCGGGCACGGGTACTTCCCGCCCGCGGCCCGCTTCCCCATCGCCCCCGGGTCGGCGTTCGGGTTCTTCCCGGTGTGGCCGCTGCTGCTGCGGGGGCTGTCAGCGGTGTCCGGCCTCACCCCCATCGTGGTCGGGGTGGCGTTGGCCTTCGCCTTCGGCGCGGCCGCCTCGGTGGCCATCTGGTACCTGGTCCGGCACCTGTGCGACGAGCCGGTGGCCGACCGGGCGGTGGTGCTGTGGGTGTTCTTCCCCGGAGCGGTCGTCCTGTCCATGGTGTACTCCGAGGCCCTGGCCATCCTGCTCTGTGCCGTCTGCCTGCTGGCCCTCCTCAAGCAGCAGTGGCTGGTGGCCGGGCTCTCCGCCGGGGTGGCCACCGGGGTCCATCCCGAGGCGCTGGTGCTGGTGGCCTGCTGCCTGTGGGCCGCCGGGGTGGCCGTGTACCGTGACCGGGACTGGTGGTCCGTCCTCGCCCCGGTGCTGTCGGTGGCCGGCGTGGTGGCCTACTTCTCCTACCTGTACTCGGCCACCGGCGACGTCCTCCGGTGGTACCACATCGAACGGGCCCAGTGGGGCGGGACCGGCTTCACCCACGACACCGTCACCGTCCTCCGCCAGTCGGTGAGCCATCCCCACGACCTCGAGGCGGTGGTCCCGGCCCTCGGCCTGCTGTTCGCCGTGGCCGGGCTGTACCTCATGGCCCGATGGCGGCCGCCCGTGATCATCTGGATCTACACCGTCGGGATCCTGTTGTCGGCCTTCGACTCCAACATGGTGGGGGCCCGGCCCCGGGTCCTGCTCACCGCATTCCCCCTCATCGTGGCGGTGGCCCGGCGGGTCCGTCCCGCAGCGTTCGGCATGGTGGCGGCGGCGTCGGCATTCCTGCTGGCTACCATGACGTTCCTCCTCTTCTCGCTGGTCCTGGTGGCGCCGTGACCCCGGTGGGGCCGGACCCCGTCGACCGGCGGTCGGAGGATCGTCCGACCGCCATGCGCCCCCGCGGCGCCGAGGAGGAGCCCATGCCGACCACGACCCACGCCGGAGCCCACGCCGAAGACCGGGCGGCCTGAGATGGGCCGGGTGGAGGGAAAGGTGGCGGTGGTCACCGGCGGGGCGGGCGGGATCGGAGGGGCCACGGCCCGGGCCCTGGCCCGCCAGGGGGCCTCGGTGGCCGTGGTCGACGTCGACGGGGTCGGGGCCGAGCGGGTGGCCGAGGAGATCCGGAGCGAAGGCGGTGCCGCCCTGGCGGTCACCGCCGACCTCTCCCAGGAGCCCGCGGTCATCGGAGTGGTCCGGGCCGTAGTCGACCGCTTCGGCCGCCTCGACGTCCTGCACAACAACGCCGCCCTGACCGAGTCCGATTTCCTGACCAAGGACACCCCGGTGACCGAGCTGGCCCGCGAGGTGTGGGACCGGACCCTGGCCGTCAACCTGACCAGCCAGATGCTCACCTGCAAGCACGCCGTCCCCGAGATGGCCCGCCACGGCGGCGGTTCCATCATCAATATGTCCTCGGGGGCCTCGCTGAAGGGGGACCGGACCCGCACCGCCTACGGGGTGTCCAAGGCCGGCGTCAACGCCCTCACCCTGTACGTGGCCACCGCCCACGGCAAGCAGGGGATCCGGGTCAACACCATCGTCCCCGGCCTGATCATCACCGACGCCGTGCGGGCCCACCTGACCGACGACATCCTCGCCGGTCTGGGCCGGGCCATCCTCACCCCCCACCTGGGGCAGCCCGACGACATCGCCGACCTGGTGGTCTTCCTGGCCTCGGAGGAGTCCCGGTACATCACCGGGCAGATGATCCCCATCGACGGGGGCATGTCGGCCCACGTCGGGAGCGCAGCTCAGGCCGAGTGAGCCCCGGGGTGGCCCGCCCCGGAGCGACGGCGTCGAATCAGGCCGGGCCCAGCACGTAGGCGCCGGTGTCGGGATGGTGGGACCAGCCGCTCGAGGCCTGGGTGCCCCCGTCGACATGGATGGTCTGTCCGGTCACGTAGCT
>DATCBL010000307.1:0-3340 GCA_036511875.1 Acidimicrobiales bacterium | reverse complement strand
GAGGCCGCGGCGATCGCCGCCTCCCCGGGGGGTCTCCCGCCCTTCGAGCCACCGACCGCGCCCGTCCCCCTGGCCCACACCACGTTGCCGCCGCCGCCACCGGACGCCTCCGGCAGTCCCACGGCTGTCGGTCCCGTGGTCTGGAAGCCGCCCATCGACCCGGTCACCGGCGAAGCCCTGTGGGACGGGCAGCCCGGCGTGGCCGGCACTCCTCCCTCCCCGCCGGCCCGACCGGCCCGGGGCCGGGCCAAGCGCAAGGCGGACAAGGCCCAGGCCGCCGCCGTCGGTGCCGCCGCCTTCGCCTCCCCACTGGCCGCCCCCCCCGCCGGAACCGCGGCGCCCGGCGCCCCGGCTCCGGTCACCACCCCCTACGACACCACCGCCGGCCTCCCGCCTCCGCCCGACCCCGCGCTGGCCACCGGGGTTCCGACGGACGAGCCCCGGGGCCGCAACAACCGGCTCCTGGTCCTGTTGTTGGTGGCCCTGGTCGTGGTGGTGGCCGGCATCGCCTACTTCGTGGTCAAGAAGAACAACAACTCGACCACGACGACGACCTCCGTCCCGGGCCTCTCGCCGACCGCCGCCGACGCCGCCCTGGCCGCCAGCATCAACCTGCGCCAGGCCGACCTGCCCGCCGGTTGGATCCCCAGCACCACCCCCGCCCAGCCGGTCCGTCCGCCGGTGGCCCCGGTGGCGGCCCAGGGCCAGGCCAGCCGGGCGTTGGCCCAGTGCCTGGGGGTTCCGGTGGCCACCGTCACCGGACTGTTCTCGGGCTCGGCGCTGCCCGGCCAGACCGGGTCGGCCACCTCGCCGGTGTTCCAGAGCCCGGCTGCTCCGACCGTCCGGATGTCCTCGGCGACCCGGGTCATGACCACCGCCACCCAGGCCAAGGCCCTGGCCACGCCGTTCGCCGACGCCAGTTTCGTATCCTGCTACGCGGCCTACCAGTCGTCGGTGGCCTCGGCGGCGGTGCCCGGGGCCACGGCCCAGGTCCAAACGGTGCCGCTGTCGGCCCCGACCGGCGTCCAGTCGTTCGGCTACCTGACCACGCTGACCATCCCCAACCAGGGGAGCGAGGTCGTCGGGCAGGCCTTCATCATCGGCGGGCGGATCGTGTCCACCCTCGAGCCCACCACCGGGGGACCGCCGGTTCCGACCACCGTCTTCACCCCGGCCTACACCGCCATCGCCGGGCGGGTGGCCCTGGCCGTCAACAAGTAGGCCGACCGCACCTCGACCCGGGGCCCCGGCCCCCGAGCGGCGGCGATCGAGGCGGGCCGGGTCAGGCGGTCTCGGGGGTCATCCGGGCGATCACGGCCAGGGCCCGGTAGGCCGCCTCGGCCGGGCCGGTCTCGTCCGGCCGCAACAGGTTGGCCATGATGCGGAGGATCCAGCTCATCAGCGGCTCGGAGTGGATGCCCGCCCCCACGCACAGCTGCATGAGCTCGGGTCGGCTGATCACCCGGACGAAGGCCCGGGCCACCCGGTAGTAGAGCCCGTAGGCGTCCTCGAGCCGCGACTCGTACCGGTACAGGGCGTCGACCCCGTCGCCGCACAGGGCCTCGCCCAGCGAGGCGGCGGCCAGGCGCCCGGTCTCGTAGCCGTAGGCGATGCCCTCCCCGTTGAACGGGTTGATGGCCCCGCCGGCGTCGCCCACCACCAGGGTGGTGGCCCCGACCCGGGGGCCGACGGCCAGGCCCATGGGGAGCTTGCCCCCGGTGGGGGAGCCGAGGGCGGTGGCCGGCGCCAGCTCCCACTCCTTCGGGGCGTAGGCCACGAAGTGCTCCATGAGGGTCGACGTGTTGACCCCCTTCCAGCGGCGGTCGGTGGACAGCAGGCCCACCCCGACGTTGACCCGGCCGTCGCCCATCGGGAAGATCCAGCCGTACCCCGGGACCACGCCCCCGTCACCGTCCCGGATGTCGAGGTGGGACTCGATGAACGGCCGGTCGTGGCCCGGCGAGGTGTAGTACCCGCGCAAGGCCATCCCCATGGGCAGGTTGCGGTCGCGGGACGTGCCGAGGGCCCGGCCGAACCGCGAGTTGGCCCCGTCGGCCACCACCACGTAGCGGGACCGGACCTCGCGGGTGGCCCCGGAGGCCTTCTCCTTCACCACCGCGCCCACACAGGAGGGGAGTGGGGCGTCGCCGGCCCCTGAGGCCACCGGCGCCGCGCCGTGGTCGAGGAGGGGCTCGAGGGCCTCGGTGCCCTGCCAGACGGTGGCCCCGGCCTTCACCGCCCGTTCGTTGACGATGGCGTCGAGATCGTGGCGGGTCAGCACGTACCCGTACGAGGGGAAGCTCGGGTGCTCGGGCCAGGGCAGGTCGAGCACCCGGCCGTAGGCGTGGGCCCGGAGCCCGGTGTAGCGGTGGGCCCCGGCCAGGGCGCCCTCGAGGCCCATGTCGGCGATCTGGCGCACCGACCGCGGCGTCAGCCCGTCGCCGCAGGTCTTCTCGCGGGGGAACACCTTCTTCTCCGCCAGGGCCACGTCCCAGCCCGCCTCGGCCAGCCAGTAGGCGCACGAGGAGCCGGCCGGGCCGCCGCCGACCACCAGGACGTCATGGACGTGCCCGGGCACCCCGGGAACGGCGGGTCCCCGGGGCCCGGGGCCCGGGCCGTGGGTGGTACCGGCGCCGGGAGCCGGGGCTTCGGGCCTAGAGGAGGGGACAGGGCTCACGACTGTCAATGGTAGGGCTGCTCGGGCCTGGTCGGCACACCACGGCACCAGGGGAATGCCGGCGGGTCGGCCCCCTCCACCGATGTGCTTGCACGAAGGGGTGCGTGGTAAAAACAAGGCACTGTGGACGATTTCCTGCCGATCCTCATCCTCCTCATCCTCGGGTTCCTGTTCGCCGCGCTCTCCTTCGTGGCCTCGGCCCTCATGGCCCCCCGCAAGCGGCCCACCGCGGCCAAGACCGCCCCCTACGAGTGCGGCATCGTCCCGAGCATCGAGCCCCCCACCCGGTTCCCGGTCCGCTTCTACCTGGTGGCGATGATCTTCATCATCTTCGACATCGAGATCGTCTTCCTCTATCCGTGGGCGGTCATCTTCCGCCAGCTGGGCAGCTTCGGCCTGGTCGAAGTGGTGGTCTTCGCCGTGGTGGTCTTCATCTCCTTCCTCTTCCTGGTGAGCAACGGGGCCCTCAGCTGGGGGCCGGCCAAGCATCTGGTCGGGGCCGTGCCCTCCCGTACCTCGGAGTCCACCATCGCCCGCATCACCGCCGGACCGGGGGGTCCCGGCCAGACCACGCGACGGGTGGGGACCACCGGTCCCGCGTCACCTGTCACCACCGACCCAGACGCCCCGTCGACCGGAGAGCCGGCCCCCGTGCCGAGCGGT
>DATCBL010000306.1:0-2566 GCA_036511875.1 Acidimicrobiales bacterium | reverse complement strand
CGAGGCGCCACGGTTCGGGATGATGGAATCGGCGGACAGGTGGTGGGACCGATCGGCCGCCCCCGGGGCGGATGCCGCCGACACGGTCATCGCGATCTCTGCGCCGGGGGGGCGGTTGCGTGCCATGTCCACGATCAGGATAGTGAGGACCAGGCAGACGGCCACCACCACGCCGCAGAGGATGGCCAGATTCCGTCTCGTGCGGCGGGCCGCCCGCTGGGCCTGGCGGTCGGCCACCCGCGATCTGGACCCGATCGGTGCGGGCTGGGGGGTGGCGGGCTGGGAGGTGACCGCGTCGGGGCCCACCGATCCGTCGGGCGCCCCCCCGGGGCCGGGGATCGAACCCTCCGGGCCGGACGGTGGCCCCCCATCGGTCGGGTACGGCTGCCTGGACCGTCTGGGGTACCTGGGCCTGGACTGCGTCAGCCGCACCGTCATCTGCCCGTAGCGTACAGACCCCGTTGCCGGATGCAACGGATCACCGCCTCGGGCACCAGGCCCTCCACCGTCTCCCCGCCCTCCAGGCGCCGGCGCAGCTCGGTGGAGGAGACCTCGAACGGAGCCGCCGGGACGTGGACCGAGCGCCAGCCCGGGGGCGGGTCCACCGGGTCCACCGGGTCCACCCCGGGCCGGCCCACCACGGCCAGGGTGACCAGTTCGGCCAGCTGGGCGTGGTCCTTCCAGCTGGTGAGGCCGGCGACCACGTCCGACCCGATGACCAGGGTCAGCTCCACCCCCGGCCCGCCCCGTCGGAGCTCACGGACGGTGTCGATGGTGTAGGACGTGCCCCCCCGGTCGATCTCGATGCGGCTGGGCTCCAGGCCGGGCCACCCGCGCACGGCCGCCTCCACCATGGCGTAGCGGTCTGCGGCCGGGGTGACGACCCGCTCCCCCTCCTTCTGCCAGGGCCGGTTGGCCACCACCAGCAGCATGCGGTCGAGCCCGAGGGTCACCCGCACCACGTCGGCCAGCTCCAGGTGGGCGGTGTGGATGGGGTCGAAGGTGCCCCCGAAGATGCCGATGCGGACGGGGGCGGCCACCCCTAGGTCCCGGTGAGCGTGGCCACCACTGGCGCGAGCGCCTCCATCTCCGCCTCGTGCACCACGACGTACGAGAACCCGAAGTCCTCCCGCCTCTGCCGGAGGCGCTCGATGATCTGGTCGGTGGTGCCGATGAGGGCGATGGGCGACCCGTCGACCTGGTCCGGCGTCACCGACATGGCCCCGGCCAGGCGGGCGATGGCCTCCTCCCGGTCCGGCACCACTTGCACCAGGAAGGTCAGGACCTGCAGCTCCAGCTGGTCGAACCGGGCCCCGGCGGCCTGCCGGATCCACTCGATGCGCTGGTGGTAGTACTGGGCCGAGGTGGTCTCGAGGACCTCGGGCCCGATGTAGCCGGCGGCCAGGCTGGGGTTGACCCCCACGATGTCGGCCTCCCGGGCGGCGATGCCGAGGACGCGTTGGCCCCCTCCCCCGATGATGATGGGCGGATGGGGACGCTGGACCGGGGTGGGCGACCCGATGGCCCCCGCGACCTGGTAGTGCTCACCCTGGTAGGTGGCCTCTCCGGTCGACCACAGCGCCTTCAGGACGGCCAGGCTCTCGGCCATCTTGGAGATCCGGATGCCGGCCGACGCCGCGGCGATGCCGGACTGCTCGTAGTCGCTGGTCATCCAGCCCGCGCCCAGGCCGAACTCCACCCGGCCCTCCGAGAACAGGTCCAGGGTGGCCACCTCTTTGGCCAGGACCACCGGGTGCCGGTAGTCGTTCCCGAAGACCAGGGATCCGACCCGGAGCCGGGTGGTGGCCTCGGCGGCCACGGTCAGGGCCACCAGGGGCCCGAACTGGTCCTCGAAGTGGTCGGGGATGAACAGCGTCGAGTACCCGAGGTCCTCGATCTTGCGGGCGGTGGCCCGCCAGGCCGCACCGGTGTCGGCCTTGGACAGCTGGACTCCGAATCGAAAGGGAGGCATGTGACGAGCCTAGGTCGGAAGGCTTTACGCTGGTGGGGTGGCCGAGGAACCCCAGACGACCCCGTGGACGCCCGACTCGTGGCGGTCCCGGCCCGCGGCCCAGCAGCCGGCGTGGCCCGACGAGGCCGAGCTGAAGCGCGTCCACACCCAGCTCTCGGGCCTCCCGCCCCTGGTCTTCGCCGGTGAGGCCCGCCACCTGACCACCGGGCTCGGCGAGGCCGCCCAGGGCCGGGCCTTCCTGCTGCAGGCCGGGGACTGCGCCGAGTCGTTCACCGACTTCAGCGCCGACGCCATCCGGGACAAGCTCAAGGTCATCCTGCAGATGGCGGTGGTCCTGACCTACGGCGCCGGGGTGCCGGTGGTCAAGCTGGGCCGGATCGCCGGTCAGTTCGCCAAGCCCCGCAGCTCCGCCACCGAGGTCATCGCCGGTCAGGTGTTGGACTCGTTCCGGGGCCACATGGTCAACGACGATCTCCCCGAACGGAGCGCCCGGGTGCCGGATCCGACGCGTCTGGTGGCGGCGTACCAGCAGTCGGTGTCCACGCTCAACCTCCTGCGGGCCTTCACCAAGGGTGGCTTCGCCGACCTGAGCCA
>DATCBL010000305.1:0-18499 GCA_036511875.1 Acidimicrobiales bacterium | reverse complement strand
AGCGGATCTGGTCCACCAACCGGGCGTTGTTGATGGCGATCGAGGCCTGGGCGGCCAGCCCCTTCAGGCGGTCGGCCAGCCGGGAGTTGATCCGCAGGCGTTCCGGCTCGGAGATCACGCTGGCCACGATGAAGCCGATGGTGGTACCGGCCACGGTGATCGGTGCCGACACCGACACCGCGGTATCGGTGTCCATCTCCTCGTAGGTGCGCTCGAGGAGGCCGAAGGGGGCGAGCATGCCGACCTCTTCGGCGTTGAAGCGGCGGCCGAGGATGAGGGCGGCGACGTCCTCGGAGTAGCCGAAGGAGGCCATCAGCTGGAACCCCTTGGGCCTGGGACCCTGCCCGTCCCCATGGTCCAGCAGGAGGGCGGCCCGATCGCAGTCGACCACGTCGGGGACGGCTCGGACCACCTTGGTGGCCATCTCCTCCAGGCTCACGATCTCGGCCAGGGAGGTCGACAGGCCGAGGAGGGTCTCGGCCGTGGTGGCCTGGTGCCGGGCCTCCTCGAGGGCGTCGGCGGCGTCGAGTGTGGCCGCGGCCAGGCGGGCGTGGGTGTCGAGGGTGGCCTGGGCCTGGGAGGGGAACAGCCCGCCGTGCTCGCCGATGGCCAGCACGCCGTAGTTCCGGCGACTCGAGGTGACCGGGGCGGACAGCATCGGTCGATGGTCGACGCCCCCGCTCAGGAGGGCCTCAGCGATCTCGGCGGCTTCCGTCGCGGTGAGGCCCTGGGAGTAGACCTTCCCGGGGAAGGCGGCCCGGGGCTCGAGGGCCAGCACGGCGCCGCCGGCCACCACGGCCTCGATGGTGCTCCCGACGATCCCCTGGAGGACGTCCTCGTAGCGCTCGTTGGAGGCCAGGTCGGTGATCATGCCCTGGAGCTGCTCGAGACGGGCCTCGAGGTTCTGGGCCCGCGCCTCCAGGTAGTCCATGGAGGCGGTGACCTCGTCCACCTCCTCCCACGACACCCGGAAGACGCAGGCGGCGTCCCCGCGGCACTGGCAGGACGGCTCGGTGACCTCGGCGGGCTCCAGGCCGAAGAACAGCGGGATCATGCGGAACTGCCCCGCGACGAACTGGCAGTACTCGGGATACGGCTCGAAACCCTCGATGAACGACTCGCGGATCTCCCAGGTGGTCCGGTCGATCTCGGCGGTCTCGTAGCGCATGATCGGCACCAGGGGGTTGGACCCCGAGCTCGCCGCGAACACCCCGGCCGGCGTGCCCAGCGATTGGATCGCCGAGGCGATCTCCGTGGTCAGGAGATCCGGGGGCATGGACCCCGGATCCGGCTCCGGAGCCGAGGCCAACGCCGCGCTGGCCTCCTCCAACAGTCGTCGGAACTCACCGTACGAGCTCCAGGACGACCGGTCGTTCAACTCGTCGACGGTCCTGGTCTCACCGGCGAGTCGGAGGACGTCGGCGATGGTCTCGGGGGACAGGCGTGCGGCCAGCGAGTCCATCAGCATGTTGACGTAGAGGCCCGATACGTGGTGATCCACATCCGCGCGCCCGTCAGTCGCCATATTCTGTGATCGGCCACTTGGGCCGGTCTCTTTAGCTGGGTCGGGCCGACCGGACAGTTCCCAACCGGCCGGGGGCACCACCGGTTCGATCCGCTGACCTCAAGAAACGCCGATCCGAGCCCGGCCACGCCTGGACCGCCGGCGCGCTGGGGGCGGCCGGTTCAGCCGAAGCCGAAGAACTTCATGGTGGCGTCGATGACGCCGAAATTGGAGGGGGTGGCGAAGTGGTCCACCCCCGGTACCGAGACGAACGAGGCCGAGGGAAGCGCGGCCACCAGTCGATCGGCGGTCCCCACGAAGTCGCGGGCGCCCAGCACCACCAGCACGGGGCAGTCGATGGAGGAGACATCCTCGATCCGAACCGGTGATCGGGGTCGGCGCAGGAAGGCGGCCAGCGCCCGGGGGTCGTTGCCGGTGGTCTGGGCCAACCGACGGAACAGCCGGGCCTGGACGTCGTCGGGCTCGGCGTCCGCCTCCAGGGCGTCAACCACCGACGTGGAGTCGGAGGTCTCGAAGATGGAGTCGCCCACGCCGAGGAGCGCCAGGCGCTCGAAGGCCCCGGGGTGGGCGAGGGCCACCCGCAGCAGGATCTCCGCCCCGGCCGAGAAGCCGACCGCACAGGTCGGGCTGGGAAGCAGGGAGGCGATGTCCTCGTCCACGGTGGCGTAGGCCTGCGGGTCGTCCGAGCGCGCCGATCGGCCGTGGCCGGGCAGGTCGATGTCGGGGACGACGCACTCGAAGTCGCCCAGGATGTCCACCCACCCGGACTCCCGCCAGTTGTGGTCGAAGGTCGAGGCGAATCCGTGCAGCAGGACCATCGAGTCGGGTGGCTGGGCCATGGCGCCGCCAAATCTAGCGGAGACCCTTCGGTGCTCCCCGTCCGGTGCCGGCCACCCGGCGGAGGTCAAGCCGAGCGCCGGGCGCGCCGATAGTCAGCACCGTGAGCACAGAGTCGGTGTCGGCGGGCGAGCGGGTGATCGTGCGGATGACCGCGGCCGATCCGCGCTCGGAGTGGTCGCACGGGCTCTCCGCCGGGCTGGTCTCCCTGACCGACCGACGGATCGTCTTTTGTCCCTACGCCGCCCGGAGCGGGGCGGCGTGTCGTCGGTGGGAGTTGTCCCTCGACGACGTGGACCGGGTCACGACCACCCCGGTGCCCATCTGGCTCCTCGGCGTGGCCCGCATCTGGCTGCGCGGCGTCCGGGTGGCCACCACCGGCGGGCGGGGCAAGACCTTCATCCTCCGGGGGGCGCAGGCCTCGGACTTCGTGGCCGCCTTCGACGGCCTCCGGAAGGCCAGGCGCCGGAGCGGCGCCCGGGCCGACACCGCCGTCTGACCCTCTCTCGGGATTCCCACCGGCCGCAGTGTTACCTTGCCGATGGCGGGCGGAACGGGGAGGGCGACATGGGCGCGACGCGGCGGGGCCGGGGGCCCCTGGTGGTGGGCGTGGGTCTGACCCTGGCGCTGCTGACCGCCTGCGGAGGCTCCGGGCCCGGCGTGGCCGGCGGGACCGGGGTGGCGGCCGCGGTCCGGTCGACGGCGACGCCTCCCCAGGCCCCCGGCCCGAGGGCCGCCTACCAGTGCAACTACAACCAATCCACCGATGCGTTCACCGGGGCCTACGGCACCGCCTCGGCCATCGGTTGGGAGGGCAACAACCAGGGTGTGGTGACCTGTCTCGGCGGGACGTTCGTGGTCCAGTACGGGATCCTGTACCAGGACTTCGGGTTCGGCCTCTACGGTGGCCAGCGCACCACCTGGACCGACGCCGACGGCTATCTCCCGGCCCAGATCACCACGTTCCGCACCGCCGGCGCGGTGGTGTCCATCACCGAGTTCGCCGACCGAGTGGTCATCGGCGGCCACGCCTACGTGGCCGTCTACGCCCGGGTGCTGGTGGCCAACCCCACCGACCACGCCGTCACCGCCGACCCAGACCCCTCCTCGGGCCTGGTCCCCGTCGCCACCGCGCCGGACACCGTGGCGCCCCACGCCTCGGCCGTCCACGACTACGTGGTGGCCGCCGACCGGTTCGGCCAGTCCTATCCCTGGCCCGGGGACGCGGCCCTGGCCGGCGCCGGCGGCTTCGAGCAGCACTTCGCCCACATGCGGAGCTTCTGGAACCGGGAGCTGGACGGCATCGCCGGGGTGGCGGTCCCCGACCCCTCCCTGGAGGACGCCTACCGCAGCGGGTTCATCGCCACCCAGATCGCCCGCAGCGGCAACGCCCTGAACACCGGGGTCAACGGCTACGAGAGCGAGTTCAGCCACGACGTCATCGGCATCCTCACCAACCTGTTCACCCAGGGCTACTTCACCGGGGCCCACGCCCTGCTGCTCGAGGCCCGCAACGCCGTCGGCTCCCAGGGCCAGTACGTCGACGGCACCTGGACGTACTCGGTGCCCTGGGCCGTCTACCTCATGAAGACCGGCGACGTCGCCTTCGTCAAGGCCAACTTCTCCTCCGGGGGACCGTCGGGCGCGGCCACGCCCAGCATCGAAGACGCGGCCCACCAGCTGGCCGCCAACCGGACCGGGCCGTCGGGCACCATGGAGGCCACCGACGACATCGACACCCAGGGGTACTGGACCACCGACGACTACGAGGCCCTGCTGGGACTGGCGGCCTACCGCTACCTGGCCCTCGGGATCGGAGACACCGCCGAGGCGGCGTGGGCATCCCAGCAGTACCAACAGCTCCTGGCCGCCACTGACACCGTGCTCGGCGCCACCATCCAGCAGTACGGCCTCGACTACCTCCCCTGCTCCCTCGTCCAGCCCAACACCGCCAACCGGTGCGCCGATCCCGAGGACGCCAACTGGACGTCGCCGTTCGGGAACTGGGCCTGGGAGGGCGGGCTCCTCGGAGCCCCCCGCACCGGTCCCGGCCTCACCCTCATCGACGCCACCTACGCCTACGGGTTCGGCCGGCTCCGTGGCCTGCTGCCCCCGGACACCTCCGGCGGGTTCCCCGACGACTACTACTCCTCGGCCTACAACGCCGCCGAGGGCGCCGCCGGTCTGGCCGGCACCCGCTACCGCGACCAGGGCATCCTCAGCTACCAGTTCATGATCGGGCACAGCCAGAGCGGCCCGTACTCGTGGTGGGAGAGCTCGTCCGCCCCCTCGCCGTCGCCCTGGATCGGGAGCCACCCGGCGGCCGGCCAGGGCGCCTCCCCCCACGCCTGGGGGATGGCCGGGGCCAACAAGGTGCTGCTCGACTCGCTGGTGGCCCAGCGCTCGGACGGTGCGCTGATCGTGGGCCGGGGCGTCCCCGCCGCCTGGCTGGGCGGCCCCACCCCCATCGGGGTGACCCGGTTCCCGGCGAGCGACGGCCGCCGGGTGAACCTCAGCATCTCGTCGCACGGGCGGTCGGTGTCCCTGCAGCTGAGTGGCAGTGTCCCGGCGGGGCCCGTCCTCTTCCAGCTGCCCTCGTTCGTGGACAACGTCGCCTCCACCTCGGCCGGCCGCACCGACCAGGGGACCGGGACGGTCACCCTGTCCCCGAACACCCGGGCGGTCACTGTGGTGCTCCGCCACCCCCCGACGGCAGGAGGACCTGGGGGTTGAGCACCCCGTCGGGGTCGAGGGCCTGCTTGAGCGCTCGGAAGGCGGTCAGCTCGGCGGGGGTCCTCGACAGGTGGAGCCACTGCCGCTTGGCCGTGCCGATGCCGTGTTCGGCGCTGATGCTCCCGCCGAGCTCGGCGGCCAGCCGGAACACCACGTCGTCGACCCGGTCGTCGTCCTCGGCCGGGCCGGTCACGTTGACGTGGATGTTGCCGTCGCCCACGTGGCCGAACAGCCAGGTGCGCGAGCCCGGTCCCACGGTCGCCACCGCCCCGGGCACCCGCTCGACGAACTCGGCCAGCGTGCCCGGCGGCAGGGTCACGTCGAGCTTGTGGGGGACGCCCAGGGTGCTGATGGACTCGGTGTGGGCCTCGCGGTAGCGCCACAGCCCGGCCCTCGGGCGGGGCTCGGTGGCCACGGCCACGTCGGCGACGCGGGAGAGGGCATCGACGGCCTCGGACAGCGCCGCGGTGGGGTCGGCCCGGTCGGCCGCCTCGACCAGCAGGTACACCGGGTGCCGGTCCGGGAACGGCGGCCCGATCCCGAGCACCGAGCCCACCAGCTCCACGCCGGACCCGAGGACCAGCTCGCAGGCGTCCAAGGAGGGAACCGTCCGGCGGAGCGACGCCGCGGCATCGAGGGCGTCGGGGACGGCGGCGAAGGCCAGCAGGGCCACCGTCCGGTACGGCAGGGGGGGCACGAGCCGGAGGCGGGCGGCGGTGACCACGGCCAGGGTCCCCTCGCTCCCGCACACCAGGCCCGGCCAGTCGTAGCCGGTGTTGTCCTTGACCAGCCCGGCCAGGTGGGAGAGCACCGCCCCGGTCCCGAGCACCGCCTCCAGACCGGTCAGCTGGGCCCGGGTGTCGCCGTAGCGGAGGACGTGGAGCCCGCCGGCGTTGGTGGCGACCATGCCGCCCACGGTGGCCGAGTCGCGGCTGGCCAGGTCCACCCCGTACTCCCACCCGGCGGCCCGGGCGGCCCGCTGGAGCTCGGCCAGGGTCACCCCGGCCCCGGCGGTGACCTGGCCGGCCCGGTCGTCCACCGGCTCCAGGGTCCGGAGCCGGTGGAGACTGAGGACCACCTCGCCCCGGAGGGGGACCCCGCCGCCGACCAGACCGGTGTTCCCGCCCTGGGCCACCAGGGCCAGGCCCAGCTCCCGACACACGGAGACCACGCCGGCCACCTCGGCGGTGGAGCCGGGCAGGACCACCGCCGGGGAGTGGCCGGCGAACCGGCCGGTCCAGTCGGTGGTGTACGAGGCCACGACGTCGGGGTCCACCACCACCTGGGGACCGACGACGCCCCGGAGGCGGGTGACGGCGGTGGCGAAGCGGTCCACGGCCCCTACCGTGCCCCAGGTTGCCGGTCGGCGGTCCGGGTCACCCCACCGACGCCGCCATCCCCGGCCGACCTCGGGGCATCCGGACGACCGGGCTCACTCGCCGAGGCTGCGGCGGAGCGCGCCGAGCGAGTCGCCGAGCTCGCCGACCCGGAGCCGGAGGGCCGCCACCTCGGCGGCCAGCTCCTCGACCCGGCGCTCGAGGTCGGGAGGGCCGGGGGCCGGGTGGCGGGCCTCGGAGGCGTCCACCGGGTCGGGTGCCTCCACCGGGTCCGGTCGCCGGGCATCGGCCTCGGGCCCCACCGCCGGACCGCCCGATTCCCCGTCCGGCTCCCGGGCCAGCAGCTGCTGCCAGCGTTCCTCCTTCTGGCCCGGCCGCCGGGCCAGCAGCCGCACCAGCGGCTCGGGCGGGCGGGCCAGCGCGTCGAGCTCGTCCTGCACCTCGCCCACCGAGGCGAACTCCGTCATCCGCCCGGTGCGGGACCGCAGCCCCCCCGGGGTCTGGGGCCCGCGCAGCAGCAGCACGGCCAGGAGGGCCAGGCGCGAACGGTCCAGGCCGTGCGTCTCCTCCAACACCTGCCGGTACCGGATGACCGACTTCCCGTGGGACGGCAGCACGTAGCGCACCACCCGGAGCTCCTTCAGCTCGGCCAGCGCCCGCTCGGCGGCCTGGTCGTCCATGGCCATCACCGGCTCGCGGTTGGTGGACTGGCTGCAGGCCAGGGCCAGGGCGTTGAGGGTGAGCGGGTACTGCTGGGGCGTGGTGAACTGCTTCTCCACCAGGCACCCGAGCACCCGGCCACCTTCGGGCGAGATGGTCACCGGCCGACACTAACCCGGCCCCGACGACCGACCCCCGGCGCGGCCGGTGCCCGATCCGGCCACCGGACCGCTGGGTGCGGGGCCGCCGAGATCGCTACAGTGAGGCGTCACTCGACGTAGGGGGGAAGTCCGACGTGGGACCGAGACGAGGAACCGACGTGCCCAGGGCCCGGAGCGTCGGGGCGGTGGTGGGGCTGGTGGTGGCGGTCCTGGCCGGCGCCACCGCAATCGACCTCGGGGTCACCGGCCTGTCGGCGTCGGAGGCCACGACGCCGGTTCCGGCGAACCTGCAGGCGGCGGCCACCCTGGTCGGTCCGATCACCACCGGCCACATCATCGAGCCGGTCACCGCCAATGCCACCGGCCTGGCCGCCAACGACTACGTCGAGCAGGAGTTCTTCGCCTCGGGCACGGCGACCGCCTTCCAGGCCACGTCGTCCCCCAGCGACGGCAAGTGGTCGATCGCCCCCACCACCGCGGCCGCCTACCGGACCCGGATCCTCGTACGCCGACCGAAGGATCCCGCCCACTTCAACGGCACGCTGGTGGTCGAGTGGATGAACGAGTCGGCCGGGGAGTCGGCGCCGGACTGGGACTACCTCAACCCCCAGCTCATGCGGGAGGGCTTCGCCTACGTGGCGGTGTCGGCCCAGGCGGTGGGCGTGAACGGCGGCACCCCGATCCTCGGATCGGCCGAGGCGGGCACGAGCGGTGGCCTGGTCGGATCCGAGCCGGCCCGGTACGGGACGCTCCACCATCCGGGCGACCAGTACGCCAACGACATCTTCGCCCAGATCGGCAAGGCCCTCCGGGACCCGAAGCCGGCGGTGCTGGGCGGCATGCACCCCAAGCACGTGGTCGCGGTGGGTGAGTCCCAGTCGGCCTACTTCCTGACCACCTTCGCCGACGCCTTCCAGCCCCGGACCGACACCTTCGACGGGATCTTCATCCACAGCCGGGGTGGGGCCCCCGCCCCTCTCAACGGGGCGTCCATCACCTCGGGCCAGGGAGCGTCGAACGTGCGGATCCGCACCGACCTCAAGATCCCCGTCTTCATGTTCGAGACCCAGACCGACCTCATCACGTTGGGCTACGCCGCCGCCCAGCAACCCAACACCGATCGGATCCGGACCTGGGAGGTGGCGGGCACCTCCCACGCCGACGCCTACGAGATCGGCGCGGCGATCGGGGTGCTGGGCTGCACCACCCCGGTCAACGACGGGCCCCAGCACATCGTGGTCCAGGCGGCCTTCACCGCCTTCAACCGGTGGGTGGACGGCGGGGCCGCCCCGCCGAGCCCGCCTCCGTTCCGGCTGTCCAGCACCGACCCGGCGACCCTGGCCCTCGACGCCAACGGGAACGTCATCGGGGGGGTGAGGACCCCGGCCGTCGACGCCCCGGTGTCCACCCTGAGCGGCGCCGCCCCCGCCGGGGCCAACGTGCTCTGCTCCCTGTTCGGGTCGACCACCGCCTTCGACCCGGCCAAGCTGGTGGACCTCTACCACACCAAGGCCGGGTACCTGGCCGCCTACCAGACCCGACTGGACCAGGCCATCGACCACGGGTTCATCCTGAGGGCCGACCGGTCCGAGCTCCTGGCCCAGGCCCAGCAGGTGGCCATTCCCTCCTAGCCGGCCGGCGGTGGCCCGGTCGTTCAGCCCTTCTTCTTGTCGGCCTTCTTCAGGGAGCCGTAGCCGCGCTCCATGGCCGAGGTGATGATGTTCTCGAAGTCCTTGTCGGTGAGGACACGCGGGGTCCCCATGGACGAGGCGCGCCAGTACAGCTCGGCCAGCCACTCGAGGAGTTCGAGGCGCTCGATGGCCTCGCTCATCTTGCTCCCGTAGGCGATGGAGCCGTGGTTCTGCATCATGGCCGCGTTGCGGCCCTGCAACGCCGAAATGACGTTGTCGGCCAGCTCCTGGGAGCCGAAGGTGGCGTAGGGCGCGGTCCGCGGGGCGCCGCCCAGGCCCAGGCAGCTGTAGTGCAGCGGCGGCAGCTCGCTGTGGCAGCACGAGAGAGCGGTGGACGCCATGGCGTGGGCATGGGTGACGGCCCGGGCGTTGGTGGCCTTGTAGATCCCGGTGTGCAGCGGCACCTCCGAGGTGGGGGCCAGGTCACCGTCCACCACCTCGCCGTCCAGGGTGATCACGGTGACCATCTCGGCGGTGACGTCGCCCAGGTCGGCCCCGGTGGGGGTGACCGCCAACAGGTCCCCCTGGCGGGCCGAGATGTTCCCGGCGGTGCCGATGACCAGACCGGTCCGGGCCAGGTGGCGGCTGGCGCCGGCCACGGCCTCGCGTTCGTCGGCCAACAGGAGCTCGCTCATGGGTGGTTCCTCTCTGATGTCTCAACCTCTCCGCCAGGATGATGGCACGGTTGCGGGCCTGGTGAGGAATGGAGGCGGAGGGCCACCGCCCTCCACCCGGCTCCCGGCCCGCCCGGCTGGGTACAGTGCACAAGGGGAGGTGAGCGTCGATGACCGAGCACGGCAGCAGCGTGGATCGCCGCGAGGAGTGGGCCGCCCTGAGGGAGCACCACCTCCAGCCCCGGGGCGTGCGGCCGGCCTCCTCGGCCCGGGGTCTCCACCACTTCGCCCTGCTCTGCACCGACGTCGAGGCCACCATCGCCTTCTACCAGGACCTGTTGGAGTTCCCGCTGGTCGAGCTGTTCGAGAACCGGGACTACCGGGGCTCGACCCACTTCTTCTTCGACGTGGGCCACGGCAACTACCTCGCTTACTTCGACTTCCCCGGCCTCGACCTCGGCGAGTACCGCGAGGTGCTGGGCGGTCTCCACCACATCGCCATCTCGGTCACGCCCGAGCAGTGGGACCGGCTGGTGGCCAAGCTGGTGGCGGCCGGGATCGAGCCCCACATCGTCGACGGCACCTCGGCCTACTTCCCCGGTCCCGACGGCGAGCGGCTGGAGCTGCTCTCCTATCCACTGAACGACATGTACGGGACGGTGGTGGGCTGAGCCACCACGGCGCCCGATGGGTCAGCCACCCGGGCCGGAACTTGTCCAGCCCCGGGGTGGGGCGACCGTTCCCGGGTAGGGTGCGCCATGGCTTGGATCCGCTCCGCCGTGGTGACGGTTCTGGCGCTGGTGGCAGTGGGTGCCACCGGGGTCGGGGTGGCCTCGGCCACCGGGACCCCGACCACCAGCTCGACCCCGCCCCCGACCACCGTCTGGCTGTGCCGTCCCGGCCAGGCCGACGACCCCTGCACCCCGAGCCTCACCACCACCAGGACCACCCCCTCGGGCGCGGTGCTCGGGGTGAGCACCCCGGTCACCCCCGCTCGCCCACCCATCGACTGCTTCTACGTCTATCCGACGGTCAGCGACCAGAAGACGCCCAACGCCGACCTGACCGTCGATCCCACCGAGCGCTCCATCGCCCTGTACCAGGCGGCCCGCTTCTCCAGCGTGTGCCGGGTCTACGCCCCGATGTACCGCCAGCTCACCCTGTCGACCATCAGCGGCACGGTCACCGCGGCGGAGTCGGCCATTGCCTACGCCGACGTCAAGGCGGCCTGGCTCTCCTACCTGCACCAGGACAACCACGGCCGCGGCGTGGTCCTCATCGGCCACTCCCAGGGCTCCTTCCTCCTCCGCCAGCTCATCGCCAGCCTGATCGACCCCGACCCGTCGGTGCGCCGCCTGCTGGTCTCCGCCGTGCTCCCCGGCGGCAACGTCCTGGTCAAGAAGGGATCCGACATCGGCGGGGACTTCCACCACATCCCGGCCTGCCGCTCGGCGTCGGAGGTGGGCTGCGTGATCGCCTACTCCACCTTCGACGCCGTCCCCCCGGCCGGCTCGCTCTTCGGTCGGACGACGGCCGCCGACCGTTCGGTGCTGTGCACCAACCCGGCCGCCCTGGCCGGTGGATCGGGGGTGCTCGATCCCGTCCTGCCCACCCAGCCGTTCGCGCCGGGCTCCACCATCGCCGCCGGGATCGACCTGCTCGGCTACTCGACGCCGGCGGTGGGCACCCCGTGGGTCTCGGTGCCCGGCGCCTACCGCGCCCGGTGCTCCAGCGCCAACGGCGCCAACGTGCTCGAGATCACGCCGCTCCACGGCGCCCCCCTCATCCACTACAGCCCCACGCCGGGCTGGGGCCTGCACCTGGTGGACGTGAACCTGGCCCTCGGGAACCTGATCACCGTGGTCCAGCGGGAGGCGGCGGCCTACCGGACGGCCCACTGAACCGGTTGGGCACCAACCGCCCGGGTAGCTGCACGGGCGGGCCCTGTCCCGGCCACACCGGTACAGATGGAGCCGCCCCGGGCGGCTCCCTACACTGACGGCAGCGTCCAAGGAGATAGGAGACCACCATGGCGAACGAATGGGGCGCACTCGGGCTGATGGCCGGCGAGTGGGAGAGCGAGACCGGCGGCCTCGACACCGCCTACTCGCACGCCCAGGGCAAGGTGGCCGGTTCCCCGTACCGCGAGAAGTGCTCGATGAAGGCGTTCGGCCCGGTGGACAACGGGGACCAGCACCTCTACGGCCTCGACTACCGCTCGGCCATGTGGCGGGGCGACGAGGAGAACCCCTTCCACACCGAGGTCGGCTACTGGCTCTGGGACGCCGCCACCGGGGAGATCGTGAAGGGCTTCGTCGTCCCCCGCGGCATCACCACCCTGGCCGGCGGCACCGCCGACGCCGATGCCACCGAGTTCACCCTGAAGGCGGCCATGGGCAGCCAGCAGTACGGGGTGGGGGAGAACCAGTACCTGGCGGTCAACGCCGGCACGCTGAGCTACGAGGTGACCATCACCCTCGGCACCGACAGCTGGTCGTACCAGGAGGTCACCATGCTGCGGATGAAGGAGTTCGACCAGCCGCTGGCCCACACCGACCACAACACCCTCCACCGGGCCGCCGGTTGAGCCGGCCCGCGCTCAGCGTGGCTCGCAGATGACCAGGGGGATGGCCCGGTCGGTCCGCCGCTGGTAGGCGGCGTACCCCTGGTAGGCCGCCACCACCCGGGGCCAGAGGTCTTCGCGCTCGTCGGCGGTGGCCGTCCGGGCTCGCATGGGCCGGTCGTGGCCGCCCATGGTCAGCTCGACCTCGGGCCGGGCGGTCAGGTTCCGGTACCAGTCGGGATCCCGGTCGTCCCCGCCCTTGGAGGCCACCAGCACCACCGTGTCGCCGTCGACGATCGGTGCCGTCAGCATGGTGGAGCGGGCCCGGCCCGAGACCCGTCCGGTGGTGTGCAGCTCCACCGTCGGCATGCCGAAGGCCGAGTGCAGGACCCGACCCCCGGTGGCGCCGAGGATGGCCCGGTGGGTCCGGTTCATGGCCTTGAGGCCCAGGTCGGCGAGGGCGTGCCGGAGGCTCACGGCGCCACGCTAACCGAGGGGAGGAGCGGCGAACCCCGGGCCGGCGGCGGTGTCGAGCAGCCCGGCCGAGGCCAGCAGGCGCCGGTCGGTGAGGAACGGACCGATGACCTGCACCCCCACCGGCAGCCCGGCCGGGGTGGGCCCGGCGGGCAGCGTGACCACGGGGAGGAGCACCGAGCCGATGGCCCCGCACCAGGCCATGGCGAGCAGATGGGGCAGCGGGGTGCCGTCCACGTCGACCACCCGGTCGGTGATGGGCCGGTCCACGTCGTGGGGGAAGGCCGCGGTCGGCATGACCGGGGCCAGCACCACGTCGTAGTGCTCGAAGCACGCCGCCCAGGCGGCCCGCTGGTGCTGCCGCCGCCCGTTGGCCCGGGCCCACGTCCGGTAGCGGCCGGCCACGGACCGGCCGGCCACCATGGTCGGATCGTCGCCGGGGAGATCCTCCAGCTCGGCGAAGACGGCGTAGTCGTCGTCGGAGAGCCCGAGCCCGATGATCGGGCAGACCAGCTCCTGCCACGACCGGAGCCCGTCGGCCAGGGGGACGGGGAGGGGGAGCTCGTCCACCCGGGCCCCGGCCGCCGCCAGCCGGTCCCGGAACCCGTGGAGGCCGGCCTGCACGTCTGCGGCCAGCGGCACCAGGTCGGAGCCCTGGTCGAAGACGGTGGCCACCCGCAGGGCCCCCACGTCGTCGACCGGCGGTCCCTCATCGAGCTCGAGGCGCCAGCCGACGGCGTCCTCAGGGAGGGGACCGGCCAGAACGTCGAGGGCCAGGCGCAGATCCTCCAGGCTGCGGGCCAGGGGCCCGTTGCAGTTGACGTCGGCCTCCACCAGGGTGCCCGGCGGCCCCGGGATGTGGCCGCGGCCCGGGACCACCCCCCACGACGGCTTCAGCCCGTAGACCCCGTTGAAGTGGGCCGGGTTGCGGATGGAGCCGCCGATGTCGCTGCCCAGCTCGAGCGGGGTGAGCCCGGCGGCCACGGCCACCGCGGCGCCCCCCGAGGAGCCCCCGGCGGTCCGGGCCGGGTCCCACGGGTTGTTGGTCAGGCCGTAGACGGCGTTGAAGGTCTGGAAGTCGCCGGCGTAGAGGGGCGTGTTGGTCTTCCCGAAGATCACCGCCCCGGCCGCCCGCAGCCGGCCGACGGCCAGGGCGTCGGCCTCGGGCACGTAGTCCCGCAGCTCCGGCGCCCCCGCGGTGGTGACCAGTCCCTCGGTCTCCCACACGTCCTTGACCGTCATGGGCAGTCCGTGCAACCGGCCGACCGCAGCTCCCGAGGCCGTGGCGGCATCGGCGGCGTCGGCATCGGCCCGGGCCCGGTCGACGTCGAGGGCCACGATGGCGTTGAGCCCGGGATTGTGCCGCTCCACCCGGGCCAGCAGGTGGTCGAGCGCCTCGCGACTGGAGACGGTGCGATCGGCGATGGCCCGGGTCAGTTGGGTGGCGGTGGCGTAACCGAGGTCCATGGGGTCGAACCTACTGCGGTGACCCGCCCTCGGCCGGAACGGTGGCCCGGGTCCCCTCGCCGAAGTGCACCTCCCGCAGCTCCCGCTTCAGGATCTTGCCCGAGGGGTTGCGGGGCAGCCGTCCGTCGGTGAAGGCGATCTGGCTGGGGATCTTGAACGGCGCCAGCCGCTCGGCCAGGAAGTCCCGGAGCTCGTCGGCGGTGAGGTCGGCGCCGTCCTTCGGTTGGATGACGCAGGCCACCTCCTCGCCGAGGCGCTCGTGGGGGACCCCGAACACCGCGGCCTCGTAGACGCCGGGGTGCTCGTAGACGGCGCTCTCCACCTCGGCGCAGTAGACGTTCTCGCCCGCCCGGATCACCATGTCCTTGGCCCGGTCCTCGACGTAGAGGAACCCCTCCCCATCGACGCGGCCGAGGTCTCCCGAGGCCAGCCAGCCGTCGACCAGGGTCTCGGCGGTGGCCTCGGGCTTGTTCCAGTACCCGCGGATGAGGTTCGGGCCCTTCATCCAGATCTGGCCGCGGTCCCCGACCGGCACCGGGTGGCCCTCCTCGTCCCGGATCTCGACGTCCATGATGGTGGTCCGGGCCCGGCCGGTCGACGTCGGGTGGGACACGTAGTCGTCGCCGGCGTTGCCCGGCCCGAAGGCGTTGGTCTCGGTCATGCCGTACCCGATGTTCGGCCGACCGCGGCGGAACCCCTTCTCCACCCGGTCGACCAGCGTGGTCGGGGCCGGGGCACCGCCGCCCCCCACCGTGGCCAGCGAGGAGGTGTCGTACTTCGAGAAGGCCGGGCTCTCCAGCATGTCCCAGCTCTGGGTGGGCACCCCGACGAAGGCCGTCACCCGCTCGGCCTCGATCAGCCGCAGCGCGGTCTCGGGGTCCCACCGGTGCATCATCACCAGCTTCAGCTTCATGCCGAAGCACGAGAGCATCACCGGCACGCACCCGGTGACGTGGAAGAGCGGGACGATCAGGATGAAGCTCGGCGCGAACCCGCCCCCGCCCAGCGGGTCGCGGCCATTGCGGGCCGTCTGGATGGTGGCGCTGGCCCAGAAGGCCATGAGCGACTGGGTCACCGCCCGGTGGGTGGACACCGCCCCCTTGGGGAAGCCGGTGGTCCCCGAGGTGTAGAGGATGGTGGCGTCGTCGTCCGGACCCACCTCGACCACGGGCATGGGATCGCCGAGGGAGACCACCTCGTCGTAGCGCAGCACGCCGGGGGGCACGGGCTCGATCCGGTCGGCCCGCACCACCACGATGGGGACGCCCCGGTCCTGGGCCGGCCGGTGGGCCCGCTCGGTCCGGGCCGGGTCGGCCATCAGCAGGGAGATCCCCGAGTCGCCCACCGCGTAGTCGAGCTCGCTCTCGGTCCACCAGGCGTTGAACGAGACCGAGACCGCCCCGATGGAGAGGACGGCGGCGAACGAGACGATCCACTCGGGGAGGTTCCGCATGGCGATCCCCACCCGGTCACCCTTCTTGATCCCGAAGGTGTGGACCAGCGCATGGGCCAGGGCGTCGACGTGGCGCATGGTCTCGTCGAAGGTCCAGCGCTCGTCCTCGTAGACCAGGAACGTCGACGGCTCGCCCCGGACCCCCTCGAAGACCTGGCCGAGGGTGGACGGGGCGTTGGCGAACAGTCGGTAGGGTGTGCCGCCCACCTCGCCGTCGACCACCTCGAAGAGTTGGCCCGGCCCGGTGACCTTGGCCACCGCCTCCTCGTACTCGAACGACATCGACGCCTCCCCCTCCCCATCCTCCGGCGCGGCCCCGGGTCACCCCAACGGTGAGCCCGCGGAGCGGCCGACGTGTCCGGCGATCTTAGGCCTGGCCGGGCGGGGCCACGGGCAGGTTCTCTGCGCCGGTGCGCCCGCCCCCCGGCCCGGTGGGGGAGGACACCGGAGCGGTAGGGTTGTCCCGGCGGAGTCCGGGGGAGGAGCCAGGGTGGACAAGTCGGTGGCGATGGAGGAGTTCGAGGCCCGGGTCCGGCGCGGGGGCAGCGGCGCCGGGGCCGAAGCCGACGCCCGGGCCCTGCGGTCGGGCGACCACGAGGCCCCCTACCGCATCGCCGCCCAGTGCGTCTCGGTGGCCATCGCCCAGCCCGAGCGACTGGTCGAGGTCTACGACGGCCTGGCCCGGGGCTGGCTGGGCCGGGCGCCCGACGGCCCCCCGGTCGGCGGGGAGGACCCCGGTCCGAGCGACCGCGACCCGGGGGCGCCGGTGCCGGCCGGACTGTGGGACGCGCTCTGGGGGCTGGTCCTCGACCCCGAGGCCGGACGGGACCCGGCCGACATCACAATGCGAACTGCGGCGCTGACCGGCCTGCTGCCCGCGGCCTTCCATCTCCGGGTGGCGACGGTGGCCCTGGCCTACCCCGGCGTGGCCGCCGCGGCCGCCTCGGGGGTGCCGCCCCGGTTCTCCCTCGAGGCCCTGGCCGCCTGTCCGGACGGCTCGCTCGGCGGCCAGCTGCACTCGCTGGTGGTCGACGACGGGTTCGATCTCGAGGTCCTCGATCGCGACGCCCTCGACCTGGCCGACCTCCCGGCCCCGCTGGACTATCTCAACATCCGCATCCTGCAGTGCCACGACGTCTGGCACCTGGTCGCCGGCTACGAGACCACCGGCCTGCACGAGGTGGCCATCTCGGGGTTCCAGATGGCCCAGTTCGGCCACCAGTACTCCTCCATGTTCCTCGGGATGGTGCTGACCAAGGTGGCCTTCTCGGAACCGTTCGAAGGCCTGGGCTTCCTGCTCGACACGGTGCTGTCGGCCTACACCCACGGCCGGAGGACGCCGCCCCTGCTGGGCATGGACTGGGAGGAGATCTGGGACCGCCCGGTCGCTGAGATCCGCACCGACTACGGGATCACCCCTTACGACTCGCCCTACCCGGCCGGGCTGCTGGAGCAGATCCGCTCGGCCTGACCGCGCCGTCAGTCGCCGGGCTCACCCACCCACACCGACTTGAGGTTGCAGAACTCACGGATCCCGTGGGCGGTGAGCTCCCGTCCGTAGCCGGAGGCCTTGATCCCCCCGAAGGGCAGCTCGGGGAAGGAGGTCACGTTGCCGTTGATGAAGACCATGCCGGCGTCGAGCTGGTCGACGAACCGGTCCCGCTCGGCCCTCACCGTGGTCCAGGCGTTGGCCCCGAGGCCGAACTCGGTGACGTTGGCCAGCTCGATGGCCTCGTCGATGCCGGACACCCGGTACACCGTGGCCACGGGTCCGAAGACCTCCTCGGCGTGGACCCGCATCTCCGGGGTGATGCCGGTGAGGACGGTCGGAGGATAGAACCACCCGGGGCCGTCGGGGACCGAACCCCCGCAGCGGACCACCGCGCCGTGGGCCACGGCGTCGCCGACCAGCCCGTCGACATCGGCGCGCTGCTGCTCGGTGGCCAGCGGGCCGACGTCGGTGCCCTCGTCCATGGGGTCGCCGACCACCCGCGCCGCCATGGCCTCCACGAAGCGCCGCTCGAACTCGTCGGCCACCTCGGAGTGGACGATGAACCGCTTGGCGGCGATGCACGACTGGCCGTTGTTGAGCAGCCGGGCCACGGCGGCCACCTCGACCGCCCGGGCCAGGTCGGCCGAGGGCATGACGATGAACGGGTCGCTGCCGCCCAGCTCCAGCACCGACTTCTTGACCACCTCGCCGGCCACCGCGGCCACCGCCGAGCCGGCCGGGCCGGATCCGGTGAGGGTGACCGCCACCACCCGGTGGTCCCGGAGCACCGCCTCGACCCGGGACGAGCCGACGAGCAGGGTCTGGAAGGCCCCGCGGGGGAACCCGGCCCGGCCGAACAGCTCGTCGAGGAACAGGGCGGTCTGAGGGACGTTCGAGGCGTGCTTGAGCAGGCCGACGTTGCCGGCCATCAGCGCCGGCACCGCGAAGCGCACCACCTGCCAGAGGGGGAAGTTCCACGGCATGACGGCGAGGACCGGGCCGAGCGGCTGGTAGCGGGCGTAGGCCGAGGTGGCGCCCACCGCGCCGGCGTCGGCCGCCTCGTCGGCCAGGAACCCTTCGGCCCGGTCGGCGAAGTACCGGCAGGCCTTGGCGCACTTCAGCACCTCCTGGCGGGCCGAGGCCAGGGTCTTGCCCATCTCGGTGGTCATCATCTCGGCGATGTGGTCAACGTCGGCGTCGAGGATGTCGCCGGCCCCGCGCATCCAGGCCGCCCGTTCGGCGAAGGTGGTGCGCCGGTAGGTGAGGTAGGCGGCGGCGGCCCGGGCCAGACAGGTCTCCACCTCCGCATCGGTGAACTCCTCGAAGGTCTTGACGGTCTGGCCGGTGGCCGGGTTGATGGTGGCGATCGCCATGGTGCACCTCGCTTGTCGACTCGCCTCACCTTCTACCCGATTCGGGCCGAAGGCAACAGCCGGACCGTCCGCCGGGCGTCCGGATCCGGCCGCCCGGCCCGTAAGGTCGGGGTCCCAAC
>DATCBL010000304.1:0-3003 GCA_036511875.1 Acidimicrobiales bacterium | reverse complement strand
TCGAGGTCATGGCCGGCGCCATCGCCGAGCCCCGGGACGAGGTGGCCGAGTCCGCCCCGAAGATCATCTCCTTCGAGATCCCGATGGACAAGATCGGTGAGGTCATCGGGCCCAAGGGCAAGGTCATCAACGCCCTGCAGCAGGAGACCGGGGCCGACATCGCCGTCGACGACGACGGCATGGTAGGCACGGTGACCATCGGGGCCAAGGACGGCACCGCCGTCGAGGAGGCCCGCCGCCGGATCTCCACCATCCTCGACCCGCCGCTGGCCGAGGTGGGGGCGACCTACCCGGGCAAGGTGGTCAACATCACCAAGTTCGGAGCGTTCGTCAACATCCTCCCGGGACGGGACGGCCTCCTGCACATCTCCAAGATCGGCCAGGGCAAGCGGATCGAGCGGGTCGAGGACGTGTTCGAGCTGGGCCAGCCGGTCGAGGTCCGGGTGGACGACATCGATCCCCAGGGCAAGGTCTCCCTCTCGCTGGCCGGCGAGGCCCCGGCGGCCTCTTCTGGGGGCGACTCCCGCAACGGCCGCAGTGAGGGCCGGGGCGACGGGGGCGGCCGCAGCCGGCCCCGCGGCGACCACGCCGATCCGGGAGATCGTCCCGATCGGGGCCGGCGGCCGGCCGAGTCCACCCCCACCTCGTCCAGCGGGGCATCGTTCGAGGAGGCCTTCGAGGTCGAGCTGGTCCAAGAGTTCGGCGATCTGGGTCCGGCCGTGGCGGAGTCGTCCGATCGTCCCAGCGGGGGCGGCGGAGGCGGCCGAGGCGGTCGCCGCCGCCGTTGAGCACGCATGACCATCGGGTGACGGGCCTTCGGACCCCCACCCGTTGGTCTGAGCCACCGGGGCCGTACCGGTGATCCGGACCGAGACGCTGCCGTCGGGCCTGGCCCTGGCCACCGAGCGGATGGAGGACGCCCGCTCGGTGTGCATCGGATTCTGGGTCGGCACCGGATCCCGTGACGAGGAGGACCGGTGGGCCGGCTCGTCCCACTTCCTGGAGCATCTGCTGTTCAAGGGCACGGCCGACCGGTCAGCCTCGGCCATCGCCGAGGCCGTGGACGAGGTCGGGGGCGACTTCAACGCCTTCACCACCAAGGAGTACACCTCCTTCTACATCCGGCTGCTGGCCGAGCACCTCCCCCTCGGTCTCGACATCCTCTCGGACATCATGTGGCGACCGGCTCTCCGTCCCGCCGATCTGGAGGCCGAACGGCAGGTCATCCTGGACGAGATCCTGATGCACGCCGACGAGCCCTCGGACGAGGCGGCCGAGCAGAGCGCGTCCTTGCTCTTCCCCGACCATCCGCTCGGACGGGAGGTGCTCGGGAGCCAGGAGTCGGTGTCGGCCATGACCGCCGAACGCATCCGGGAGTTCTTCGACCTCCACTACCGGCCCGGGAACATGGTGGCGGCGGTGGCCGGTGACCTGGACCACCGGGTGGTGGCCGAAGGACTCGAATCCCGGTTCGCCGGCACCCTGGGCGGCGAGACGCCGGACCGCCGGGCTCCTGACGACAAGGTCGAGGCCCTGGCCGTCTCCCGCCGGTCCACCGAACAGACCCATCTGGTCCTGGCCGCCCGGTCGGTCGACCGGCTGGACCCCCAGCGCTATGCCCTGGCCGTGGTCAACCACGTGCTGGGCGGCGGTCTGTCCAGCCGGCTGTTCCAAGAGATCCGCGAGCGTCGGGGACTGGCCTATTCGGTGTGGTCCGAACGGGTGGCCTACCACGACGCCGGGTCGGTCAGCGTGGGCATGGGCACGGCCCCCGAGCACGTGGCCGAGGTGCTGGACATCGTCTCCACCGAGCTCGACCGCCTGGGGGCGGAGGGCATCACCGAGCGCGAGCTGACCATCGCCAAGGGGAACCTGCGGGCCGAGACCCTGCTGGCCTGCGAGGACTCCGGGGCCCGGATGAGCCGGATCGGTGCAGGCCTCCTGCTCCACGGAGAGATCCTCAGCGTGGACGAGGTGCTCGGCCGGGTGGCCGCGCTGACCCTGGAGGAGGTCCACGCCGCCGCCGCCGAGCTGGTGGCCTCACCGAGGACGCTGTCGGTGGTCGGCCCGTTCGACGAGGACGACTTCGATCCCCGGTCGCTCCGGCTGGGCTGAGCCGCAGGTCGCCTCCCGTGGCCCCCGAGCGGGTGACGGTTAGGGTGACCGGTATGCGAATCGGGGTGGTCGGAGCCGCCGGAAAGATGGGTCGGGAGGTGTGCCGGTCCGTTCTCGGACGTCCCGGCCTGGAGTTGGTGGCCGCAGTGGATCCCCGCTTTGGTGGTGCGGATCTGGGCCCGCTGATCGGCACGGACGCCGGCTCACTGGTGGTGACCGACGGTCTCGGGTCCTTGACCGATGCCGAAGTCGAAGTGGCGGTCGACTTCACCCGCCTAGAGGCCGCCCGGGCCACCCTGGCCTTCTGTGCCGATGCCGGCATCCATGCCGTGGTGGGCACCACCGGGTTCACCGAGGCCGACCTGGACGATCTGGGTCGTCGCTTCGCCGGTCCGGGCTCCGGGGCGCCCAACTGCGTCCTGGCCTCCAATTTCGCCATCGGCGCCGTGCTCATGATGCGCTTTGCCGAGATGGCCGCCCCGTTCTTCGGCGGCGCGGAGATCGTGGAGTTCCACCATGACGGCAAGCTCGACGCCCCGTCGGGAACGGCGGTGCGGACGGCCGAGCGGATGGCGACGGCGCGACGCGACTCGGGGTCCGGTGACTTCCGGCCCGACCCCACCGTCACCTCGGTGCTGGACGGGGCCCGGGGCGGGGCGGGACCGGCCGGCGTGCGCATCCACTCGGTGCGGTTGGCCGGATTGGTGGCCCACCAGGAGGTCATCCTGGGCGGGGTGGGGGAGAATTTGACCATCCGCCACGACTCCTACGCCCGCTCCTCGTTCATGGACGGGGTGATTCTGGCCGTGGAGTCGGTGGCTGGGCGGCCCGGGCTCACCCTCGGCCTCGAGCCGCTGCTGGGGCTCTGAGCCCACCGGCCGGCTGATG
>DATCBL010000303.1:0-3375 GCA_036511875.1 Acidimicrobiales bacterium | reverse complement strand
AGGCGATGGCCCCCGATGGGCTGACCGCGGTGGCGTGGACGATCGGGGCGACGGTGGTGGCGGTGGTGGTCAGCTTCGGGAGCGTGGTGGTCGGCACGCTGATCGGCGTGGCCGGGGCGTTGACGTCGGCCTGGGCCGCCGCCGGGGAGAAGGCCAACAGCCCCACGATCCCGACGGAGCCGACCAGGGCCAGGGGCAACGTGGCCCGGGAGCGGAGCAGGGTGCGGATCCGGGGTCCCATCTATTTGAGCAGGAACAGACAGGCGTAGAGACCGACCCAGACCACGTCGACGAAGTGCCAGTAGTAGCTCACGCCCTGGAAGACCGGCGTCTCCCCCGGGTCGCCCTTGGGGCCCTTCAACCGGACCAGCAGGAAGCCCATGGCCACCAGGCCGAGGGTCACGTGGAGGCCGTGGAGCCCCGACATGATGTAGAAGAGCGATCCGTAGGCGGTGTGGGTGGGGTCGGTGGCCGGGTTGTGGGAGAGGCTGACCCACTCGTAGAACTGGTTGGCCACGAACAGCGCCCCGAGGACGATGGTGGCCGTCACCCAGAGCTTGGCCTTGTTCCGGTCGCCCCGCTCCTGGTCCCAGACGGCCTTCTGCATGGTGAAGCTGGACGACACCAGGATGAGGGTGAAGAAACCGGCCCGCAGGGTGTCGAGGTGGGTGCCCGGCGGTGGCCACACCGACGCGTGGGCCCGGATGGTGAAGAAGGCGGCGAACAGGGAGCTGAAGAACATCACCTCGGAACCCAGCCAGATGATCACCCCAACGGCCAACATGGGCGGCTTGTCGGGGCGGTGGCGCTGGCGGGTGGTGACCGCCGGTTCGGCGGCGAGGGCCTGAGTCACGCCGTAGTTTTAGTCGAACTCCGCCCGTTCGGGCCAACTCGGGCCGGGGACCCGGGACGGCGGTTGCCGGCGCCCGAGCAGGCCCGCCTTCCGGCCGTCCAACGGTCGAGAGCCAGGCCCCCGGAGAGCCGGGCCGGGCCGCTGCCGGGCCGCCGGGCCCGGGCTCACGAGGCGCCCCGGTGGTCGCCGTCGAGGGCGGCCGGCAGGGGGGCCAGATGGACCACACTGAGCCGCTGGGTGGGGCGGGTCAGTGCCACGTACAGCGTGCGCAGGCCGCGGGCGGTCTCGCCGGCGATGACCCCGGGCTCCACCACGATCACCGAGTCGAACTCGAGGCCGTTGGCACTGTCGGCGGCCAGCAGCACCAGGGGCTCGGACAGTCCCCCCTTGCGCATGTCGCGGGCGTCCACCACCGGCAGGTCGGCGGCGGCCAGCGCTTCGGTCAGCACCGACAGCAACGTCTCGGGGGCCAGGATGGCCACCCGGCCCGGCGTCACCGCCACCACCTCCTCGCCGGCCACCTGGGCCACCTGGCGGGCCAGGTCGCTCACCGTGGCCCCCTGGAGGTTGCCGCGCCCGTCCTCGACCGGGATCATCCGGGGCTCGACCCCGGTCCGGCGGACCGGGGTCGGCGGCGAGAGATCGGGAGCGGCCACCGCCAGCACCCGGGTGGCCACGGCCAACACCTCGGCCGGCGTCCGGTAGCTGACCGTGAGCTCCACCGAGCGGGCCGGCCGACGCCGAGGCAGATGGTCGGTGATGTCCGTCCACGACGACGGGGCCCACGGCGCGGTGGCCTGGGCGATGTCCCCGACCACGGTCATCGATCCCGACAGCGAGCGCCGGGTCAGCATCCGCAACTGCATGGGCGAGAGGTCCTGGACCTCGTCCACCACAATGTGCCCGTACTTGCGCAGCCCGTCGTCGGCACTCCCCCCGCGGGGCCCGAGCAGGGCCCGCGCCTCGTCGACCAGGGCGGCGTCGGCCGGGGTCCAGGCCACCTCCTCGAACGAGGCCGACCGGGGCCGGGCCAGCAGCTGCTGCTCCTCGGCCGAGAGGACCCCGCGGGACGCCGCGGCGATCAGTGGGGGGGCGCCGAACAGGTCGTGGAGCAGCTCGTGGGGCGAGAGCCGGGGCCACATGCGATCGAGGGCCTCGGACAGCTCGGGCACCCGCTTCACCTTGCGGGTGAAGTCCTCGAGGTCGAACTCGTCATCGGCCAGATCCGACGGGTCCTCGTAGCCCGGGAAGGCGGTGACCGAGGCCGGGACCCCGACGCCCAGGGTCTGCTGGGTCTGGCGGGCCCGGTCGGCCAGCAGCTGGGCCACGGACTGCTCGACCAGGCGCCGCCGGGCGTTGTGGGTGCCGGGCCGCCGGCGCACCATGTCCACGATCCGGCCGCTGTCCTCGCGGGTCAGCCGGAGCAGCAGCGCGCCGTAGGGGACGGCCACGTCGTCGGCCAGGGCGCGCTGACGGGTCCGCACGGCGCGGGCCACCACCTTGGCCATGCGGGCGTCGCCCTTCAGCCGGGCCACGTCGACCGGGCCGTGGTCCCTGGTGCGGATCTCCGGCACCAGGCCCGAGACGGTGGACAGGGTGACCCCGGTCTCGCCCAGCGACGGCAGCACCTGTTCGATGTACCGGAGGAACAAGGGGTTGGGCCCGACCACCAGCACGCCCTGGCGCTCGAGCGGGAAGCGGTGGGTGTAGAGGAGGTAGGCCGCCCGGTGCAGGGCCACCGCGGTCTTGCCGGTGCCCGGTCCGCCCTGGACCACCAGCACGCCGGTCAACGGGGCCCGGATGATCTCGTCCTGCTCCCGCTGGATGGTCGAGACGATGTCGGTCATCCGCCCGGACCGGGCCCGGTCGAGGGCGGCCAGCAGGGCGGCCGGCCCCCCGATGGGCAGATCGCTGACGATGAGCTCCCCGCCGGCGTCCGGAGCGGTGCCGGACCCGGTGGTGCCGTCGGCGCCGGGCTCCGGGCCCGGGTCGGTGAAGCGCTCGTCCTCCAGGCCCACCACCTTCCGGCCCTCCAGGGCCAGGTGGCGACGGAGCACCAGGCCCTGCGGATCGCGCCCGGTGGCGCGGTAGAACGGCTCGGCGATGGGGGCCCGCCAGTCCACCACCAGCGGATCGTGGTCGGCGCTGTGGATGGCCAGGCGGCCGATGTGGAAGGTCTCGGTGCCCGCCTCCGCGCCGTCGGGATCGTCGTGCAGCCGGTCGATCCGGCCGAAGGTCAGGGCCTGGTCCCCGATGTCCAGCTGCTCCAGGCGGGCCAGGCTGGTGCGGACGATGACGTCCCGTTCGGTGCGCGACTGGAAGGTGCCCCCTTTGCCCAGGTCGAGCACGCCCTCCAGCATGGCGTTGGCATCGCTGCGCATGGCGTCGAGCCGGGCGTAGGCCATGTCCACGAACTCCTGCTCGGCCTGCTGCTCTGCTTCCACCCCCACCTCCGATCTCCCTACCCCGTCCGGCTCAGGGGAACCCTCGATTGTATGCCCGGCTCGGTCGGGCCGCGACGG
>DATCBL010000302.1:0-3199 GCA_036511875.1 Acidimicrobiales bacterium | reverse complement strand
GGCCGAGGCGGCCTGGCCCGAGCGGCGGCCGACCGACGGCAGGCCGGTCACCCCGGCAAGCACATCGACCCACACTCCGAGACCGGCCCCGGACCCGCCCAGCGTCACCCCGGCGGGGGGCAGGCCCTCCGGGCGCCGTTGGGCGATGGCCTCGAGGCAGCGCTGCACCTCCCAGGCCACCGCCTCGAAGGCCGCTCGGGCCAGGTCGGCCGGGCCGTGCACCGATTGCAGACCGATCACGTCCACCGTGGCGTCCGGGCGCCACCACGGGGCCCGAGCCCCTTCGAGCCACGGTGTGGCCACCACTCCCCGCGCCCCCGGAGGACTCTGGGCCGCCCCCTCCGACAGCTCGTCGGGCCGGTGGCCGGTGAGCGCACCGATCCACGACAGGAGGGACCCGGCGGCCGACAGCCCTCCCTCCAACAGCCATCCGTCCTCGGTGGACCGGGACAGGACGATTCCCGTCGGCACCTGCTCGGGCCGTTCGCCCACCGGGACCGAGACGTTGGCCGTGGTGCCCCAGCTGACCATGGGGTGGGACTCGTTGGCGCCGGAGCCCAGCACCTCACAGGCGCGGTCCCCGGCGCCGATCACCACCGGCGTGCCGGGGACGAGACCGAGGGCGGCGGCCGAGCCCGGGGTGAGCGGGCCGGTGACCCGGTCCGACGGGACCACGGGTGGGAGCCGGGAGGCCCAGGCTCCCGCCAACGGCTCCACCAGCCGACCGTCGAGGTCGTAGAGTCCGCTCCGCGAGGCCATGGTGGCGTCGGTGGCCACGGTGTCGGTCAGCCGGGCGACCATGAGGTCCCGGGGGGTGAGCACCCAGCGGGCCGCCTCCAGCCACGCCGGCTCGTGCGCCGCCACCCACGCCAGCTTGGCCGCCACCGAGCCGGCGTCGAGCGGTGTCCCGGGGCCTTCCCGAGATGGTCCCGACCCGGGCAACTCGGACGCCAGACGCTCGACCTCGGACCCGGCCCGGCGGTCCGACCACAGAATCCCCGGGCCGAGGGTCCGGCCGTCGGCCCCGACCACCACCACCGTCTGACGGGCGCCGGTGCACCCGACGACGTCCACGGCGGCAAAGGCCTCGGGGGCCCGGGTCCGGACCGCGGCGCAGGCGTCGACCAGCGCCGGCCACCACGCCTCCGGGTCCTGTTCGGACCAGCCCGGCTGGGGGTGCGACGTCTCCACACCGCATCCCGACCAGGCCACCAGGCCGTCCGGTCCCCACAGCGCCGCCTTGGTGAGACTCGAGCCGAAGTCGAGGGTGAGGATCACCCGGCGTGCACGATCGCCGCCAGCTGGGCCGCCGCCACCGAGGCCGAGGGCTCTTGGAGGATGGCCCGCCCCACGGCCAGCCCGGCCCCACCCCCGGCCATGACGTCGCCCGCCTCTTCGGCCACTCCGTCGCCCCCGTCCCGTCGGTGGGGCCCGCCGAGAAACAGCACCGGGACCCCCACCGAGGCCACCACCCGGGCCACCGCGTCGACCCGCCCCTGGCCCGGTGGGGCCTCGGGGACCGGCACCTTGAGGAGCGGGCTGCCGAGGTCGTGGGCGACCACCGCGGCCGTCACGATGTCGTCGGTGGCCCGGGACATCCCCCCGTCCCGCCAGACGATCGGCTCGATCAACGCCTCCAGGTGAAGGGCCCGGGCGTCCTCCAGCACCCGGCCGAGCAGTTCGAGCGCGGCGGCGCCGGCCGGGTCGGCGTAGTCGATCCGGGTCATCAGCTTGACCCCGGACCATCCGTCGTCGGCCGCCCGGGCCACGCTGGCCACTAGCCGATCGTCGAGCTCGAAGGCCGAGCCGGCCAGCCCGGTCCGGTTGATGGAGAGGTACGTCCGCTGGTCGGGACGGAGGGCCCCGGTCCGGGCCAGGTCACCCAGGGGCTGCGCGGTGGCCAGAATCCCGTCGCAGTGCGGCAGCGCCTCGGCGGCGGCGGCGAGGTAGTCGGCGTAGCGCTCGACGGTCATCACCCCGCGGGCCCGGTGGTCCGCCGCCAGCACCAAGGCCGGCGTGGGCAGGGAGCCGGTGCCCCCGACGTCGTCCATGCTGGTCACTCCAGGCCGGACCGGGCGAAGACCACCTTGGCCACCGCCGAGAAATCCTCGCGCCCGTAGCCGGCCTCGGTGGCCGCCCGCAGCGCGTCACGCGCCACCACCGTGGTGTCCAGGGGTACCCCCGCGCTGGCGGAGTAGGCCAGGGCCAGGTCGAGGTCCTTGGCCATCAGGTCGGTCATGAAGCCGGGCTTCCAACCGTTGGACGCCGGGCTGTCCGGCACCACGCCGGGCACGGGCAGGCGGGTCCGGACAGCGACGCAGTCACCGGTGGAGTGGACGAGCACCTCGTAGAGCTTGGCCATGTCCACCCCGGAGGTCACGGCCAGCGCCGCGGCCTCGGCGGTGGCCAGCATCTGGGCCGCGTAGATGAGGTTGTTGCACAGCTTGACCACCTGGCCCATGCCCGGGCCCCCGACATGGACGATCAGCCCGGCGAACGGCTCGAGGGCCGGGCGCGCATCCTCCAGGGTCTCGGCGTCCCCCCCGACCATCAGGGTGAGCGACCCCTTCTCCGCCCCGGCGGTCCCACCCGAGAGCGGGGCGTCGAGGAATCGGGCACCGGTGGACGCCACCCGCCGGTGCTGGGCCCGGGACACCTCGGGATCGATGGTGGAGCAGTCCACCACGATCCGGCCCGGCCGGAGGGAGGGCAGCATGGCCTCCACCACCTCGACGACCTGCGGCGAGCTCGGGACGCAGAGGATCACCACCTCGCTGGCCTCGGCCACGTGGGCCGGGTCGGTGCCGTCAACGGCGCCGAAGGACACGGCCCGGTCCACCGGGCCGTGGCGGCGCGACGACACCGTGACCCGGTGACCGGCCTCGACCAGGTGGCGGGTCATGGGCAGCCCCATAGCCCCGAGTCCGACGAAGCCGAGATTCATGGGGTTCCTCCTCCATCGGCCCCTCGGCTCGCCGAGCGGTGCTCGGCGCGGCCCGCGAGGCCTCGTTGATCAACCAACGGCCCGGTGTGACCGGTACCACGCCCCACCGGTCCGCTCGTGGGACCGCTCAGCGGGCGAACTGCGGCAGCCATGCCGCCGTGGCCGACAGGAGCTCGTCCACCATGGCCTCGGTCTGGTGGAAGTCCCCCCGGCCGGCCAGCGGGTCGAGGAAGAACGCAGCCTCGGCCAACGACC
>DATCBL010000301.1:0-2863 GCA_036511875.1 Acidimicrobiales bacterium | reverse complement strand
GGGGCACCGGCTGGGCGCTGTGCGGGATGTCGCACGGCGGTCACTCGGTCATCCTGCGGGACCTCGACCCCACTGAGGCCCTCCGCATCATCGCCGCCCACGGGGTCACCGAGATGTTCGTCGTCCCCGCCGTGTTGATGTTCCTGTTGGCCACCCCGGAGCTGGCCACCGCCGACGTGAGCTCTCTCCGGACCGTGTTCTACGGCGCCTCGCCCATCGCCGAGGACGTCCTGGTCCGGTCGATGGCCGCGCTGGGATGCGACTTCGCCCAGGTCTACGGACTCACCGAGACCACCGGCGCCATCACCTCGCTCCTGCCCGGCGACCATGACCCCGACGGTCCCCGCTCCCGTCTGCTGCGGTCGGCCGGCCGTCCGTTCGACCACGTCGAGTTGCGCATCGTGGACGCCGACACCGGTCAGGAGGCGCCGGTCGGGGCGGTGGGCGAGGTGTGGACGAGGTCGGACCAGAACATGCTGGGCTACTGGAACAACGCCCAGGAGACCGCCGCCGTCTTGGACGGCGACGGGTGGCTCCGGACCGGGGACGCGGGGTGGGTCGACGCCGACGGCTACCTGTTCCTCCACGACCGGATCAAGGACATGATCGTCTCCGGCGGGGAGAACGTGTACCCCGCCGAGGTGGAGAACGCGCTCCTGGCCCATCCGGCGGTGGCCGATGCCGCCGTCATCGGCGTCCCCGACGAGCGGTGGGGGGAGACGGTGAAGGGCATCGTGGTCACCACGGCGACCGCCCCCGACAACGCCGCCGAGCTCGAGGCCGACATCATCGCCGCCACCCGGGACCGGCTGGCCCACTACAAGTGCCCGACCTCCATCGACTTCATCGACGTCCTCCCCCGCAACCCCTCGGGCAAGGTGCTCAAGCGGGAGCTGCGCGCCCCCTACTGGGCCGACCGGGACCGCCACATCCACTGACCGCACCGCCCGGCCGGCGACGCCTCAGGGCCTCGGATGCCGGTCGGGCCGGTGGCCGGGGCCAGACCGAGGGTGCGCTCAGAACAGTCCCGGCGACTCCGTCGGCTCGTCGTCGGCCTCGTCCAGGTCGTCGTCGCCACCGGCGTACTCGAGGGGCTCCTCGGCCTGGCCGATGGACTCGAGGCGGGGGACGAGCTCCTCCACCCGCATGCGGGTGCGACGGAGCCGCCGGTCCAGCTCGTCCACGATGTCGGTAGCCCGCTCCAGCTGCTCGACCAGGCGGTCGACGTCGACCACACCGGTCTCGAACTCCTCGATGATGGTGTCCAGCTGGGACCCGGCCTCGGAGTAGCTGAGGTCGGCCACCTCCGATCCGGCTCCGCTCCCGTCCTTCCCGCTTCCTCCTGTGGTGACCATCACGGCATCCCTTCGTCGTCCGGCTGAGCGTGTTGCGAGTCGGTGGCGACCGCGCCGGCCTCGGTGACGATCGAGGCCACGTCGCCGTCGGCCAGCCGGGTCATCATCCTCGACCCCGGCGGGAGCTCGGCCGCCGAGCGGACCACGTGCCCGGAGCCGTCCCGAGTGACCGAGTAGCCCCGTTCGAGCTGGCGGCGGTAGTCGTAGGCCCCGAGCAGGCGTCGCCACTGGGCCGTCCGGAGCTCCTCCATCTGTAGCCGTTGGCTCGGCAGGCCGGCCAGGCGCTGGGCCCGCCCGTCGAGGGCGGCACGGCCGGTGTCGAGGGCGCGGCGCGACGAGCGGGCCACCACCCGACCCTGGGCCTCGAGATGGCGGCCGCGGGCGTCGAGCTGGCTCCGGACGGATCCGCGCAGCGCGCCGGACCGGTGCACCAGCCGATCGGCGTGGCGGTCCAGTTGGGAGCGGGCGCCGGTGACCATCCCGTGTCGGTGTCGGTCGAGCGCGTGCCCGGACCGCCCCAGCAGCTCACCGGAGAGCCGGCCGATGATCAGGCCGGCTTCCATCCCGGCCCGCCAGTACTCCGTGACCAGCCGGGCCAACTCCTGTCCGCACTCGGTGGGCGTGATGAAGGCCCGGTTGGCTACTTCGTCGGCCACCGACTGGTCGCCGGTGTGGCCGATGCCGGTCCAGACGGGAAGGTCGGAGGTGGCGATGGCCCGGGCCACCGGCTCGGAGTCGAAGGCGGAGAGATCGGCCTTGGAGCCGCCGCCCCGGACCACCACGATCACATCCAGGGGCTCGCGCTGGAGGTTGGTGACAGCCCTGGCGATCCGCCTCGGGGCCGCCTTCCCCTGGACCGCGGTGGGAGCGACGGTGACGGCGAAGGCCAGTCCCGAGGCGCTCAGCCCCCCCAGGAAGTCGTTGCAGCCCTCGGTGTCGGGACTGGCCACCAGGCCGACTCGGAGCGGGAGCGAGGGAACGGGCAAACGCTGCTGGCGGTCGAACAGGTTCTCGTCGACCAGGGCCTTGATGAGCCGGGCCCGCTCGGCGGCCACCTTGCCCAGCAGGGCGTCGGTGTCGAGTTCGGACAGGATGAAGTCGACGGTCCCCCGGGCCTTGTAGAACTGGACCTCGCCCTTGGCCCGCACCACCATGCCGGAGTCGAGGACGATGCCCAGCCGGTCGAGAGTGGAACGAACGCTCCGCCAGCGGGTCGACCAGCACTTGACATTTAGGGTGGGGGCCCCGCTGTCCTGGGTGTGGGTGGGATCGACCAGGTCGATGAAGCAGTGTCCTCGGGGCAGGACCTTGATCGAGCGGATCTCCCCGGTGATCCAGAGCTCCTCGGGGAAGGAGGACCGGATGGTCCGGTCGACCCGGCGGTAGAACTCGGTGATGGACAGGGTGTCGGGCCCGGCGTGGTCCTCCAGCAGGCGTTGCGCGCGTGATTCGGGAGACACGGCGCCAGGTTAGATGCACCTTGCCTCGAGACCGGCCAGGGCCGCCGG
>DATCBL010000300.1:0-6510 GCA_036511875.1 Acidimicrobiales bacterium | reverse complement strand
CCCGCCCCTCCGACCATCACCGACACCACTGCACCAGGGAGCACCGCTCGTGACCAGCACCGGCACCACCGACAGCTTCGAGGCCACCTCCATCGCCTTCCGCGAGGAGGAGCTGGGCCGGATCCTCTTCAACGGTGACGGCCTGGTGGCGGCTATCGTGCAGGACGCCACCGACCACGCCGTGCTTATGTTCGCCTGGATGAACGCCGAGTCCCTCCGCCGCACCCTGGAGACCGGCCGCTCCTGGTTCTGGAGCCGGAGCCGCCAGGAGCTCTGGTGCAAGGGGGAGACGTCCGGCGACCGCCAGTACGTGCGGAGCGTGCACTACGACTGTGACGGCGACGCCCTGTTGGTGACGGTGGACCAGGCCGGTGAGGGCGCCTGCCACACCGGCCAGCGCAGCTGTTTCTACCGAGCGTTCGGCGCCGACCCCTCCGACCAGTGACCCCGCCCTTCGGTGGACGTCCCGGCGGCCCGGGCCGGGACGGCTTCCGGGCCCTGGCCGCCAAGCACCGCATCGTCCCGGTGTGGCGCGAGCTGGTGGCCGACACCATCACCCCGGTGGCCGCCTTCCTCCAGATCGTGGAGGCCGGCCACCGCACCGGCTTCCTGCTGGAGTCGGTCGAAGGCGGTGAGCGGTGGGGACGGTACTCGTTCGTGGGCCGCCACCCCCTGGCCACCATCACCGTCCGGGGCACCACGGTCATCACCGACGGCGACCTCGACCTCGATGCCGCCACCGGGCACGGGGTCAGCGGTGACCACGGGGTGCTGGCCGCCCTGGAGGCCATCCTCGACACCTTCGACTCACCGGACCTGGCCGAGCTTCCTCCGCTCCATGCCGGACTGGTGGGCTACCTGGGCTACGACGTGGTCCGGGAGGTCGAGCACCTGCCCGATCCGCCCCCCGACGATCTGGACCATCCCGACGCCATCCTGGCGGTGATCGGCCAGCTGGCGGCGTTCGACCACTGGCGGCAGCGGGTGGTGCTGGTCGACAACGTGGTGATCGACCCGTCGTGGTCGCCCGAGGCGATCGACGCCGCCCATCTCGAGGCGGTGGGCCGGCTCGACGAACTGGCCGCCGAGTGCTTCCGCCCCCTCGACCAGGCGCCCCGGCCTCTGCCCGAGCCGGAGCCCGGTCCTTCCGATGTCCACCGCACCATGTCCGACTCGCTCTACGAGGAGGCGGTGCGGGCGGCCAAGGAGCACGTCACCGCGGGCGACGTCTTCCAGGTGGTGCTGTCCCAGCGGTTCGACCTGGACGCGCTGGGCGCCGACCCGTTCGACGTCTACCGCGTGCTGCGCCTGGTCAACCCCAGCCCCTACCTCTACTTCCTGCGGTTCCCCGAGGTCACCGTGGTGGGCGCATCCCCCGAGCCCATGGTGCGTCTGCGCGACGGGACGGTGGTGTCGCGGCCTATCGCCGGGTCACGCCCGCGTGGGTCCACCCCGATCGACGACGGTCGACTCGTGGGCGAGCTGGTGGAGGACCCGAAGGAGGTGGCCGAGCACGTCATGCTGGTGGACCTGGCCCGCAACGACGTCGGCCGGGTGGTCAGCTTCGGCACCGAGGTGGTCGACGAGATGATGGTCGTCGAGCGGTACAGCCACATCATGCATCTGACCTCACAGGTCTCGGGCCGGCTGGCCCCGGGCAAGGGACCCATCGACGTCCTGCGGGCCACCCTCCCGGCCGGGACGCTCTCGGGGGCGCCCAAGGTGCGGGCCATGGAGATCATCGACGACCTCGAGCCCACCAAGCGGGGGGTGTACGGGGGGGTGGTGGGCTACCTCGACTTCTCCGGCAACCTCGACACCGCCATCGCCATCCGGACCATGACGGTGAGCCCCGACGGCCGGGCCTCGGTCCAGGCCGGGGCGGGCATCGTGGCCGACAGCGACCCGGCCTCGGAGAACGCCGAGTGCGCCCACAAGGCCGCGGCCATGCTCTCGGCCGTGGCCATGGCCCGCGCCGCCGCCGCCGATCGCGCCGCCGACGATCGCGCCGCCACCCGCCCGGCCACCGTGTCGTCATGAGCGGCACAGGCCGGCCGCCCTACGTCTCCGGGGCTGGGGCTGAGCACCCTGCGGGGGTGGGGACGACCGACCTGGTCGCCGCGGCCTACGCCGCCTTCCGGGACACCGCCGCCGCCGTGGCCGTCCCCCGTGACGTGGTCCGGGTGTCGGGCCCGGATGCCGAGGCCTATCTCCAGGGTCAGTGCAGTCAGGACGTCTCGGTGCTGGTGGTCGGGGGGTCGGCCGAGTCGCTGTTGTTGAGTCCCCAGGGGAAGGTCGAGGTCTATCTCCGGATGACCCGCCGGGGGGATCAGGAGTTCCTCCTCGACACCGACGGGGGCTTCGGGCCCGCGGTGGTGGCCCGACTGGAGCGGTTCCGCCTGCGCATGAAGGTCGACCTCGAGCCCCTCGACTGGACTTGCCTGGCCGTCCGGGGCCCCGACGCCGCCCCATCCGTCACCGGTGCGCCCGAGGTGGTGCTGTCGGTGGCCTGGGCCGGGCTGGAGGGGGTGGACCTGCTCGGGCCATCCCCGGCCGGTGGGCCCGGCGGCTGGGTGGCCGGGTCGGTGGTCGCCGCTCCCCCCGAGGCCTGGGAGGCCGTCCGCATCGAGGCCGGGGTGCCGGTCAACGGTCGCGAGCTGGTCGACGGGACCATCGCCGCCGAGGTCGGACTGGTCGAGCGGACGGTGTCGTTCACCAAGGGCTGCTTCACCGGCCAGGAGCTGGTGGCTCGGTTGGACGCCCGGGGGTCCAAGGTCGCCCGCCGCCTCCGGGGCCTGGTCATCGGGAACGGCCCGGGTGGGGGGCCGATCCCGCCGGAGGCCGCCCCCACGCTGGTGGGCTCGGCGGTGCGCACCCACGACGGTGAGCACGAGGTCGGACGCCTGTCGTCGGCGGCGTGGTCACCGGGGCACCGCGCCCCGGTGGCACTGGCCACCCTCCACCGGCGCATCGAGGTGCCCGAGGCGGTCGTCGTGCTGTGGGACCCGGACACCGGGGAACACCGGCTCCCCGCCCAGGCCCGGGCCCTGCCCCTGACCCCCGGCTGACCGTCGATCCCGGCCCGGGCCGGGCGGGGAGTGCTAGACCGGCCACCGGATCGACCGGGCGCGAGGGTCGGGGAGCCCCCGAACCCGGGCTCGGCGATCGACGGGGGAGTCGGGATGAGCGCAGAGAGGCCGGAGCAGCCGGGACGGGACGGCGCCGTGAAGCTGGACAGCGACCGCATCACCACCACGACGCGCCACCCCGACGAGACCAGAGGGCGTCTGCAGGCCTGGCTGGCCGCCACCCTGGCCCCGGGCAGCCATCCGGTGGTCACCGAGCTGTCCAGTCCCGATTCCAACGGCATGTCGTCGGAGACCGTGCTGTTCACCGCGGCGTGGGACGATCACGGCGCCCGGTCGGAGCACCGCCTGGTGGCCCGTATCGAGCCCCCGGCCGCGGCCCACCCGATCTTTGCCACCTACGACCTCGACCTGCAGTTCCGGGTGATGCGTCTGGTGGGCGGGCACACGGCGGTGCCGGTTCCCGAGACCCTCTGGTACGAGCCGGACCCGGCCCCCCTGGGCGGACCGTTCTTCGTCATGGCCCGGGTCGACGGTCAGGTCCCGCCCGACGTCCTGCCCTACACCTTCGGTGACAACTGGGTCTTCGACGCCACCGCCGAGGAGCGTCGGGCCCTGCAGGAGTCGGCCGTCGAGGCTCTGGCCGGTATCCACTCCATCACCCCCGATCGCTACGACCTGGAGTACCTGCGCCCCGGACCGCCCGGCGCCACCACCCTCGAGCGCCTGGTCCACCGGTGGAAGGCGTACTGCGCCTGGGTGGTCAAGGACGCACCGTCCCCGCTCCTGGCGTCGGGCTTCGACTGGTTGGAGGAGCACCGGCCCACCGAGGTGGGCGCCGACGCCCTGTCGTGGGGGGACAGCCGGATCGGCAACATGATCTTCCGGGACCATGCCGTGGTGGCGGTGCTCGACTGGGAGATGGCCTCGGTGGCCCCGCCCGAGGTCGATCTCGGTTGGCTGTGCTACCTGCACCTGTTCTTCCACGACCTGGCCACTGACCTCGACGCCCCCGGCCTTCCCGAGATGTTGCGCCCCGCCGACGTGGCCGCGTCGTACGCCCGGGCCTCGGGGTACGTCCCGGTCGACCTCACCTGGTTCGTGGCCTTCGCCGCCGTCCGGCACGGGGCCATCATGCGCCGGGTGACCGAACGGGCCATCTTGTTCGGAGAGGCACCCGAGCCCGAGGACATCGACGACCTGATCATCCACCGCCGGTCGCTGGCCGGCATGCTCGACGGCTCCTACTGGTCCGGCCTGGCCCTCTGAACCGACGTCGCATCGCCGGGCGGCCGGAACGGGAGGACCTACCAGAACGAGGAATCGGCGGTGAGCCCCCGGTCGGGGAAGCCCCCGCACATCATGGGCTGACAGTTCCCCCAGCCCTCCGCCCCGGTGTCGAGATCACGGACGTGGACCACGGTGTCACGGATCTGGTGGAGCTGGCGCACCAGATCGGGGTCGCGACAGTCGGCCAGACGCTCGCCGTCGACATGGAGTTCGCCGCGCCACTCGCCGTGGTGATGGCCCTGCCAGCCGAAGTAGAGCCCCGCTCCCAAATGGAATCCGGTGTCGGTGGGGACCTCCAGCTCGAAGCGCCGCTCGGCGCCGTCCGCCATGGTCACGTCCACCCGCCCGCCCAGCAGCCGTCGGTTGACCGGGTCGAAGGACAGGTCGGTGCGGAGGTCGGCCATCCGGTCGACCTGCCCGTCGAGGTGCTCCACCCCGCCCATGACGGTGCGGTGGTGGTGCCCGAACCCGGTCATGTCCACCAGGTGCATGAACAGCCCCCACTGGGTGCCGTCGGGATCGGCCATCAGCACCGGGCACCAGATCATCTGGAAGTCCATCTCGGCCACCGGATTGAACGGATCGGTGTCGGTCGGCGGAGTCCCCACGTCGTAGCGGACCCCCCAGGAGTGGTCCCGGGTGGACACCCACTCCTCGGGGGTGATCAGGTGACGCTCACCGTCGAGCTCCACCCATCCGGTGGCCGTGCCGATCTGGTGGTACCGGACCAGTTCGGCGCTGATCCGGTAGCCGAGGGGCGTGCGCTGATGGGTCCGGTCCTCGGCCGCCGGGGGCAGGACGGCCTCGTACACCCAGTCGAAGGCCAAGGGCTGGCAGTCGTTGGCCTCGAGGGCGAAGCGCACCCGCTTCATGGGCTCGAGCACCTCGTAGCGGATCGGCCCCACCGCGGTGGTCTCCGGGTCCGGGAAGAGCCGGCGGCTGCCCCGCACGGTGACCTGCTCCGCCCCCCGGGACACCCCGGCGTAGCCGTCGAGCACGTTGCGGTTGGTGTACTTGCCCATCCCGAATCCCAGCTGGAGCGCGCCGTCGCGACGGGCGGCCATGGCGCACACCTTCTCGGTCCAGGAGGGGTCGCTGACCCCGACGGTGGAGAAGGTGTCGGCGATCTGGTGGTCGAACCGCTCGTCCGAAGGTCCCAACGGACCGAGGGGGTTGGCCATGGGTGCCTCCTTCGGCTCCTCGGGGACCGGGGCGCGCAGGGGTCTCCGGCGCGGTCAGACGCCGAGACTACCCTTGGCCGCCCGCTCGAAGAGGCGGTAGGGGAGCAGCCGCTTGCCGATGATGCCCACCCGCTCGTCCAGGCGGCCCACCGAGGCCCGCCGGGGCGGGCGCCGGGCCTCGAGGACCCGCTGGACCACGGCGGCCACGTCGTCGGGGTCGACCCCGCCGGCCTCGTCCTCGGCCATCTTGCCGACCGCTCGGGTCACCGCGTCGGCATAGGCGGCGTCGCCGCCGGCCGGCGCCACGTCCCGACGGGCCGCGGTGAACCCGGTCCGCACGTTGCCCGGCTCCACCAGGGTCACCTCGATGCCGAACGGGGCCACCTCGTAGGCCAGGGCCTCGCCGTAGCCCTCGAGGGCGAACTTGCTGGCCGTGTAGAACGCCTGGAAGGGAATGCCGACCACGCCCCCGATGGAGCTCATCAGGACCACCCGCCCTCCACCCTGGCGACGCATGACCGGCAACGCCCCCTGCACCACCCGCACCGTCCCCCAGAAATTGGTCTCGAGCTGCTGGCGCGCCTCGGCCAGGGGGGTGTCCTCCACCGCCCCGGCCAGACCCCAGCCGGCACAGGTCACCACGGCGCCGAGGCGTCCGTGCTCGGCCACCACCCCGGCCAGACCCGAGGCCACCGACTCGTCGCTGTCCACGTCCATGGTCACCCCATCCCAGCCCCCGGTGGTCGTGCCCCGGCGGCTGGCCCCGACGACGGTCCACCCCCGGGCCTGGAGCCGGTCGGCGCAGGCCTGGCCGATCCCCGACGAGGCCCCGGTGATCAGGGCCACCTCACCCATCGCTGCCCCCGGGGATCGGAGGCGCCGGCGACGGGACCGGGGCCGCGGTGGCCACCGGGGGCCCGGCCGCCGACCCGGTCGGTCCCGGCCCGCTCGGG
>DATCBL010000299.1:0-3835 GCA_036511875.1 Acidimicrobiales bacterium | reverse complement strand
GCGGCCCCGGGCGGGTCCACCGACTGGGTGAGCTCGGTCGACCCGGTCGCCGTGCTCAGACCCACCATCACGTGGGCGGGAGCACCCTGCCTCAGTTCGTCGGCCACCACGAAGAGTTCGCCCCGGGCCTCATCGACCACCGGGGTGCCGGTGATCCCCACCGTCGGCTCGATGTCCCCGCAGGGCAACGACGACGCCGGCACCGGCCTGGCCAGGTGGTTGGACCAGAGGACGGCCCCGGTGGACGAGGACAGGGCATACACGGTGTCGTTCTCGGTGGCCACGTAGACCCGGCCCCCGTCGGCCAGGGGCTCACCGTAGAGCTGGCCGTCCAGCGGGGGCGAGGTCCACGCCTGGGTGCCGGTGTCCACCGACGACACGCTCGGTGCCACCCCGGTTCCGGCCAGATCGCCGTGGTACACCGTCCATGCTCCGGGGTCGGTGGCCGCCCCGGCCGCGGCGAGACCTGCCGGGGCGAACGACGGGGACCCGAGGAGGGCCACCGACACCACCGCGGCCCATACCACCGGGACGCGGTGGGAGCGGCACGCGCCGCGGCTCTGGACCGACGCTCTCAACCCGGCCAGGTGTCGCTGGTCACCCGCTCCACGATAGCCACCGCCGCCCGGTGGCTCAGGCCACGGACGGGCCCTGTTGCCGCACCGTCTCCACCGACTCCATGGCGGCGCGGAGGTCGCTCAGCCACTCGTCGGCGTTGGTGGCCACGAGCTTCACGCACCACAGCAGGGCGTCGGAGCGGCTGCGGGCCACCCCGCTGTCGACCAGTGTGTCGAGGACCACCCGCTCCGGCTGGCGGAGCCGGGTCATGACGGGGATCGACTGATTGGTGAACACCTGCCTGGTGGCTCCGGCCTCGGCACCCCAGGCGACGCTCCGCCCGAACAGGTGCTCGGCCTCCCGGGCCACGGCCATGCGCTCCTCGCGGGTCTCCTCCCGGAACCGGGAGATGCGCCCGGCCTCGGCGGCCGCCGTGGTGGCGTCATCGGACCCGTCGGGGACCTCGGGCGAGGAGACCCTCCCGACGATCAGGATCTCGTCCCGATCGACCACGACGTCGGGCGCGACCTCGAACCAGGCGTCCGGGAGCCGGCCGGTCAACCAGCCCGTCAGTCCCTCCGTCGACGGCTTCTCCTCGGCCCATCCTCCGGTCGGGCGACCGGGGCGACCCCTGCCCCGGCGTCCACTGCTCGTCTCTTGCTGCATGATCTGCCTCCTGCGTCTGACTTTGATTACTTAATTACAATACTAGTCAGATTACGCGAAGGCCGGGCCGCAGGAGGCGGGCAGGCCGCCGTGTGGTGCCGTTCAGGCCAGGGACGAGGCCAGCACCGCCCCCACCTGCTCCTTCTCCAGCAGGAACCCGTCGTGACCCGACGAGGACTCGACCACCGTGACCGGGCGGCCGCCGGGAAGGAGCCGGGCTAGCTGGTACTGCAACCCGAGCGGATAGAGCCGGTCGGACCCGATGCCGGCCACGACCACGTCGGCCCGCACGCTGCCCAGGGCCCGGGCCACGCCGTTTCGCCCGCGCCCCACGTCGTGGTGGTTCATGGCCTCGCTCAGGACGATGTAGGAATTGGGGTCGAAGCGCCGGGCCAGCTTGTCCCCGTGGTACTCCAGGTAGGACTCGACGGCGAACCGCCCACCCTTGCGGGGGTCCTCCTCCTCCTGGGCGGCCCGGCCGAAACGGCTCTCGAGCTCGAGGTCGGTGCGGTAGGTGAACTGGCCGATGCCGCGGGCCAACGACAGCCCCGCCTCGGGCCGGGCCCCGGCGCCGTAGTAGTCGCCGCCGGCGAAGGCAGGATCCGAGGTGATGGCCCGGATCTGGAGTGAGCACAGGGCGATCTGCGCCGCGGTGGCCATGGCCCCCACGGCGAGCACCACCGCCCGGCGCACCCGGTCGGGATGGCCCACGCACCACTCGAGGACCCGCATCCCCCCCATGGAGCCACCCACCACACCGGACCACCGGTCGATGCCCAGGTGATCGGCCAGCGCCGCCTCCACCGCCACCTGGTCGCGGATGGTCACCAGGGGGAACCGCGAGCCCCAGGGCGAGCCGTCGGGAGCCGGCGAGGCCGGCCCGGTCGTGCCCTGGCACCCGCCCAGCACGTTCGGGCAGACCACGAAGTAGCGGTCGGTGTCGATGGGGGCCCCGGGACCGACGATCCCGTCCCACCAGCCGGTCAGGACGTGGCCCGGTCCGGCCGGTCCGGCGGCGTGGGAGTCCGCGGTCAGGGCGTGGAGGACCAGGACCCCGTTGCCCCGGTCGGAGTCGAGCTCGCCCCAGGTCTCGTAGGCCACCGTGACCCCGGGCAGGTGACCTCCGCCCTCCAGGTCGAGACCAGGGACACCGTCGCCGAAGAGCCGGGCGAACCGACGCCCCCCCGGTTCGTCACCCGGCTCCCAGACCCCCGGGTGCGGTGCCCGGGTCACGCCCCTTTGACGGCGCGGAACCCCGCCTCGAGGTCGGCGAGGATGTCGTCGATCGACTCCAGCCCGACGCACAGGCGGACCAGCTCCGGGGTGACCCCGGCGGTGAGCTGCTCGGCCTCGGTCAGCTGCGAGTGGGTGGTCGAGGCCGGGTGGATGGCCAGGCTGCGCACATCGCCCACGTTGGCCAGGTGGCTGAAGAGCTCGAGCCCCTCGATGAAGGTCCTTCCGGCCTCGGCCCCGCCCTTGATGCCGAAGGCCAGGATGGCCCCGCCCCCGTTGGGGAGGTACCGCTGCTGGCGCTCGTGCCAGGGGCTGGAGGCCAGGCCGGGGTAGGCGACCCAGGGCACGTCGTCCCGGGCCTCCAGCCATTCGGCCACGATGGTGGCGTTCTGGACGTGCCGCTCCATGCGCAGACTGAGGGTCTCCAGCCCCTGCAGGAACAGGAACGAGTTGAGCGGGGCGATGGACGCGCCCATGTCCCGGAGGTACTGCAGCCGGGCCTTCAGGACGAACCGGGCCGGGAACAGGGCCTCGGGGAGCTGGCCGAACACCAGGCCGTGGTAGCTCGGGTCGGGCTCGGTGAAGCCGGGGAACCGCCCGCTGCCCTCGTAGTCGAAGGTGCCGCCGTCGACGATGATGCCGCCGATCGACGTCCCGTGCCCACCGATGAATTTGGTTGCCGAGTGGACCACGATGTCGGCACCGTGGCTGAGGGGTTGGGCCAGGTACGGCGAGGCCACGGTGTTGTCCACCACCAAGGGGATCTTGTGCTCGTGGGCGATGGCCGAGACCTGTTCGAAGTCGAGGACGTCGCCCTTGGGGTTGCCGAGGGTCTCGGCATAGAAGGCCTTGGTGTTGGGGCGGATGGCGGCCCGCCACGCGTCGAGGTCGTCGGGGTCGTCGATGAACGTCACGTCGATCCCGAACTTGGGCAGGGTGTAGTGGAGGAGGTTGTAGGTGCCGCCATAGAGGGAGGACGAGGACACCACGTGGCCGCCGTTCTCGGCCAGGTTGAACAGAGTGATGGTCTCGGCCGCTTGGCCGCTGGCCACGGCCAGGGCGGCCACCCCGCCCTCCAGCGCCGCCACCCGCTCCTCGAAGACGGCCTGGGTCGGGTTCATGATCCGGGTGTAGATGTTCCCGAGCTCCTCCAGACCGAAGAGCGCGGCGGCGTGGGCGGTGTCGCGGAAGGTGTAGCTGGTGGTCTGGTAGATGGGGACGGCGCGGGCCCCGGTGGTGGGGTCGGGCACGGCTCCGGCGTGGATCTGGCGGGTCTCGAATCCCCATTCGGACATGGCTGAGCCCTCCTCGGAGCGCTCCCTGGGCGTCGATCGCCGCACGGGTGGACGTTCCCGACCCCGATCTTGGCAAACCCGAG
>DATCBL010000298.1:0-6457 GCA_036511875.1 Acidimicrobiales bacterium | reverse complement strand
CTACAAGTCGTCGCGGGTCCACCTGAGGCGGCTCCCGACCGAGGGCCCCCACGTGCTGGTGGGCCCGGGCGAGAACGCCGGCGTGATCGATGCCGGCGACGGGATCGCCGTGGCCATCCGCATCGAGAGCCACAACCACCCGTCGGCCATCGAGCCCTACCAGGGTGCGGCCACCGGGGTGGGGGGCATCCTGCGGGACATCTTCACCATGGGGGCCCGGCCCATCGCGGTCATGGACCCGCTGTTCTTCGGCGACCCGACCGAGGCCCGCCAGCAGTGGCTGATCGAGGGGGTGGTGGCCGGCATCTCGGGGTACGGGAACTCGGTCGGGGTGCCCACCGTCGGCGGCGAGCTCACCTTCCACGACTGCTACGCCCAGAACCCGTTGGTCAACGTGCTGTGCCTGGGGGTGCTGCCCACCGACCGCCTGGTCCTCGGCGCCGCCACCGGGGTGGGGAACCTGGCCGTGCTGCTGGGCTCGTCCACCGGCCGGGACGGCATCGGCGGGGTCAGCCTGCTGGCCTCGGCCGGCTTCGGCGACGCGGACGGCGCGGCCGAGGCGGCCAAGCGCCCGAGCGTCCAGGTCGGGGACCCCTACGAGGAGAAGCGGCTGATCGAGGCGTGCCTCGAGCTGCTCGACGCCAAGCTGGTGGTGGGCATCCAGGACCTGGGCGGTGCCGGCCTGGTCTGTGCCACCAGCGAGACCGCGGCCCGGGGCGGCGTGGGCATGGACGTCGACGTGTCCGCCGTGCCCCGGCGGGAGCCGGGCATGGCCGCCTACGAGGTCATGACCTCCGCGAGCCAGGAGCGGATGCTGGCCATCGTCACCCCCGACGACCTGGCCCGGGTGGAGGAGGTCTGCCGGCGCTGGGAGGTGCGCGCCGCCGTGGTGGGCCGGGTCACCGATCCCCCGGCGGGACAGCCGGGTCGGCTGCGCATCCTCGACGGGTTCGACGGCGAGGTCCTCGGCGACGTGCCGGCCGGGGCCCTCAGCGACGAGGCCCCCCTCTACCACCGCCCGCAGGCCCGCCCCGGAGACCACGAGGCCCGGGCCGCCGCCGACCCCGGCGGACTGCCGGCCCCGACCGACTCCGGGCCCGACGTCCTGGCCCTGTTGGCCGACCCGTCGTGGGTCTACCGCCAGTACGACCATCAGCTCTTCCTCAACACCGTGGTCGGCCCGGGCGGTGACGCCGCCGTGCTCCGGCTGGCCGCCCCGGGCCTGCCTCCCTCGGACAAGGGCCTGGCCCTCACCACCGACTCCAACCCGACCTGGTGCGCCATCGACCCCCGGGCCGGCACCGCGGCCACGGTGGCCGAGGGCGCCCTGAACGTGGCCTGCGCCGGGGCCCGACCGATGGCCGTGGTCAACTGCCTCAACTTCGGCAACCCCGAGCACCCCGAGGTGATGTGGCAGCTGTCCGAGGCGGTGGACGGCATGAGCGAGGCCTGCCTGGGCCTCGGGCTGCCGGTCATCGGCGGCAACGTCAGCCTGTACAACGAGAGCGACGGCGTCGACATCAATCCCACCCCGGTCATCGGGGTGCTGGGGCTCATCGACCGCTTGGCCGTGCCGCCCCCCGGGGTGACCCTGGTGGAGGGGGCCTCCCTGATCCTGCTGGACGCCAGCGTCGGCTCCACCCCCCGGCGGGGTCCGCCGTCGCTGGCCGGCTCCCGCTGGGCCGTCGAGGTGCGGGGCCATCGCGACGGCACCCTGCCGGCGCTGGACCTGCCCGGCCACGGTCGCCTGGTGGAGTTCGTCACCGGCCTGGTGGCCGAAGGGGTGTCGGGCGGCGAGGCCCTGGTGTCGGGGATCCACGACGTGTCCGGTGGCGGGCTCGGGGTGGCCCTGACCGAGATGGCCGTCCGGTCCGGGATCGGCCTGCGGGTGGCCGGCCTGTCCGACCATCACGAGCTGTTCACCGAGGCCCCCTCCCGCGTGGTGGTGTGCACCACCCGCCGGACCGAGCTGGTGGCCCGGGCCGCCGGGGCCGGGGTGGGGTTCCGGGTGCTCGGGGCCACCGGAGGCGACCGGGTGGTGGTGGAGGGGCTGGTCGACCTGGACCTGGCCGAGGCCACCGCGGCGTGGCGCGGCCGGTTGCCGTCGCTCCTCGACGGGCTGGCCCCGGCGACCAACTGAGCGCCCCCACCGCCGTTCGGGCCGGCGGCGGGCGCCCGGCTCACGGGCGGCGCGACTCGAGCAGTCCGAGCACCCGGTCCGGCACCCTCAGGTCGCCCTGCCCGGTCCCCACCCGCAGGTCGGGCTTGGCCGCCCCGTGGTGATCGGACCCCCCGGTGGCCACCAGGTCGAACCGCCGGGCCAGGTGGCCGAGCTCGCGGCGCTGGCGGGGCGAGTAGCGGCCGTAGAGGGCCTCGATGCCGGCGAAGCCGCTCTCCGCCAGCTGGCCCACCTCCCGGGCCAGGCCCGGTCCGTCGAGACCCAGGCTGAACGGATGGGCCAGGACGGCCACGCCGCCCGAGGCGCGGGCCAGCGTTGCCACCTCGGACCCGGTCAGTCGGGCCTTGGGCACGTGGCCCGGCCGGCCGTCGGAGAGGTACCGGTCGAAGGCGTCGTCGATGGAGGCCACCGCCCCCGCCTCGACCAGGGCGGCGGCGAAGTGGGGTCGGCCCACGCCCTCCTCGCCCCCGGCCCTGGCCACCACCCGGTCGTAGGTGACGGGGAGGCCGAGCGCCGCCAGCCGCTCGGCCAGCGCCAGGTTCCGACGACGACGGTCGGTACGGAGCCGGCCCAGCTCCTCGGCGAAGGGGCCGCCGTCCTCCTCCACGAAGTACACCAGCACGTGCATCCCCCCGGCACCCACGGGCAGGCACGAGACCTCGCATCCGGGCACCAGGGTGATCCCGAGCTCGGCGGCCCGGGCCCGGGCCGGGCCGAGGCCGGCCAACGAGTCGTGGTCGGTGAGGGCCAGGGCGCTGCAGCCGGCCTCCACGGCCAGCTCCACGACCGTCCCGGGGTCGTCGCTGCCGTCCGAGACGGTGGAGTGGGTGTGCAGGTCGATCACTCCGACCGACGCTACCTGGGACGATCCGGGCGCCCCCGCGGTCCCAGGGCGACACGGGGTGACAGGCCGCCACTAGTCTGAAGTGGCACGGTCAGGTGATTGTGTGGCCTAATCGTGGCCAAGGACGAGCCCGACGACCCCCGGTGTGTGCGGTGACCAACCGATGATGGAGGCCAAGGAAGCGTGTGGAGTCTTCGGGGTCTACGCCCCGGGGCGCTCGGTGGCACACCTGACCTTCGACGGCCTCTACGCCCTCCAGCACCGCGGGCAGGAGTCGGCCGGCATGGCCGTCAGCGACGGTGACGTCATCACCGTGATGAAGGACATGGGCTTGGTCACCACGGTCTTCGACGAGCGGAAACTCTCGGGTCTGCGCGGCCACATGGCCATCGGTCACACCCGGTACTCGACGGCCGGCTCCAGCGACTGGATCCACGCCCAACCGGTGTACCGGGCGGTCGGACGGGCCGGGTTCGCCCTTGGCCACAACGGCAACCTGACCAATACCGCCGAGCTCGGCCAGGCCGCCGGGATGCTTCCCGGCCTGGTGTCCTCGGACAGCGACCTGGTGGCCGAGCTGCTGGGCCAGGCCTTCCCGCCCGAGCTCCCTGAGCGCACCCGCCTCGAAGTCGGCGACGACCTCGAGCACGCGCTGGGCAAGGTGCTCCCCTCGGTGGAGGGGGCCTTCTCCTTCGTGCTGCTCGACGCCGACCGCCTCATCGGGGTGCGGGACCCCAACGGGTTCCGGCCCCTGTGCCTCGGCCGGCTGGAGTCCACCAAGGAGTTCGAACAGGGCTGGGTGCTGGCCTCGGAGTCGCCGGCCCTCGACGTCATCGGGGCCACCTTCATCCGCGAGCTGGAGCCCGGCGAGATGGTGGTGATCGACGGCAAGGAGGTGCGCTCGGAGCGCCCCTTCCCGCTCGAGCGGGTGAACCCCAAGCTCTGCATCTTCGAGTTCGTCTACTTCGCCCGACCCGACACCCGGCTCTACGGCAACGAGGTGCACGGAGCCCGCCGGCGGATGGGCCAGCTGCTGGCCACCCAGGCCCCGGTGCCGGCGGACCTGGTGATGGGCGTGCCCGACTCGGGGGTCCCGGCCGCCGAGGGCTACGCGGTGGCCTCGGGGATCCCCTACGGCCAGGGCCTGGTCAAGAACCGCTACATCGGCCGGACCTTCATCGCCCCCACCCAGGCCGAGCGGGCCAACGGGGTCCGCCGCAAGCTCAACCCGCTGCGAGAGAACATCGCCGGCAAGCGGGTCATCGTGGTCGACGACTCCATCGTCCGCGGCACCACCACCCGGGCCATGGTGACCATGCTGCGGGAGTCCGGAGCCGTGGAGGTGCACCTCCGCATCTCCTCGCCCCCGTTCCGGTGGCCCTGCTACTACGGGATCGACACCCCGGACCGGAACGAGCTGCTGGCCTCCATCAAGACCCACGACGAGATCGTCGAGTTCCTCGACGTGGACTCGCTCGAGTACCTCACCCTCGACCACCTGATCCAGGCGGTCGACGCCCCCGGCGCCGGGTTCTGCGACGCCTGCCTGACCGGGAACTACCCGGTCCCGGTCCCGGTGGAGTTCTCCGAACGGCCCACCCTGAGCGGCGTGGCCGGCACCCCGGCGTGACCGGGTCCGCTCCGGACCCCACCCTGCCCCCGACCGCCGATCAGGCCGACCCCGCCCCGGCCACCTACGCCGGCGCCGGGGTGGACATCGAGGCCGGCGAGCGGGCCGTCGACCTGATCAAGCCCCTGGTGGCCTCCACCCTCCGCCCCGAGGTCCTCGGCGGCCTGGGTGACTTCGGCGGGCTGTTCGCCCTGGACCCGGGGCGGTACCGGGCCCCAGTGCTGGTGGCCGGCACCGACGGGGTGGGGACCAAGGCCCGGGTGGCCCAGGCCCTCGGGCGGTTCGACACCATCGGCATCGACCTGGTGGCCATGTGCGTCGACGACCTGGTCTGCCACGGGGCCGAGCCCCTGTTCGTCCTGGACTACATCTCATCGGGCGCGGTGGATCCGGCCCAGATGGCCCAGCTGGTGGCCGGGGTGGCCGAGGGGTGCCGACGGGTCGGGGCCAGCCTGCTCGGAGGCGAGATGGCCGAGCACCCCGGGGTGATGAAGCCGGGCGAGTTCGACCTGGTGGGGTTCGCCGTCGGGGTGGTCGAGCGGGCCGAACTCCTGGGGCCGGACCGGGTACGCACCGGCGACGCGCTGATCGGGTTGGCCTCGCCCGGCCTCCGCTGCAACGGGTTCACCCTGGCCCGCCACGTCCTGTTGGAGCGGGCCGGCCGGGCGTTCGACGCCCCGGCCTGGCCCGGGGCGTCGGTGTCCCTGGCCGACGAGCTGATCCGGCCGTCGGTGCTGTACACGCCGGGGGTGCGGGCGGCCATGGGCGAGGCCGACGTCCACGCCGTGGCCCACATCACCGGGGGCGGGTTCGAGGGCAACCTGCCCCGCGCCCTGCCCGCTGCGGGGATGCGGGCCGTGCTGGACCGGGGCACCTGGGAGGTGCCGGCCATCTTCGGCGAGATCCGCCGGCTGGGCCATGTGGCCGACGACGAAATGGCTCGGGTGTTCAACCTGGGCCTCGGGATGGTCCTGGTGGTGGGCCCGGACAGCACCGGCGACGCGCTGGCCGCCCTCTCCGGGGCCGGGGTGGACGCCGCGGTGGTGGGCCGGGTGGAGGACGGCGGCCCCGGGGTGGAGTTCACCGGGCCCCGGTGGTGGCCCTACGGGCCCGGCCCCGAAGGGACGGACGTGCCGGTGCCGCCGGCATGAGCGGGGGCCTCCCGCCCACCGAGTTCGAGGCGCTGCGGGCCCACCTGTTGAAGCACTCGGTCAAGCGCGGCGACTTCACCCTCAAGTCCGGGCGGAAGAGCTCGTGGTTCATCGACTCCAAACAGTCGGTGTGCCGTCCCGAGGCCATGGTCCTGGTGGCCGACGGCCTGCTGTCGGTGATCCCGACCGACGCCGACGCCATCGGCGGGCTCACCATGGGGGCCGACCCGGTGGCGTTCGTCACCGCCGGGGTGGCGGCCACCCGCGGCCGCATGCTCAGGGCGTTCAGTGTCCGTAAGGAGGCCAAGGACCACGGCGGCGGGGGCCGGATCGCCGGGGCCCTCGATCCCGGCGACCGGGTGGTGGTCACCGAGGACACAGTGACCCGGGGGTCGTCGCTGCTCGAGGCGGCTCACGCCGTGGCCGAGGCCGGTGCGGTGCCGGTGCTGTTGGTGGCCGTCGTCGATCGGGGCGGCACGGTGGAGGCCCTGGCCGCGGCCGAGGGGCTCCCGTTCCGGGCCCTGCTCACCGCACCGGATCTCGGCTTCGGCTACGAGGGCGGCTGAGCCCGGGTCGTCACCCCCCGGGAGTGTCGCCGGGCTCGTCGGCCGGCGGGGTGCCGTCCGCGAGCACCAGGTAGATCCGGCGCCGGG
>DATCBL010000297.1:0-2001 GCA_036511875.1 Acidimicrobiales bacterium | reverse complement strand
CGAGGCCAGGGCGTAGAGGTACCGGATCTCCTCTTGGGGGTTGGCCGGGTTCCGGTACCGGTCCAGGAACGCCTCGAACTCGGCGGCCCCGCCGTCCGACGCCACGATGTCCAACAGCGCCGACTCGGTGTCGGGGTGGAGGGCGACCGTCCCGGCCTGGCCGAAGCGGCGGACCGCCTCGGCCTTGATGTCGGGGTCGGCCCCGATGGTGCCGAGGGCGCGCAGCACCGACGAACGTAGTGACGGGGTCCGCTCGTCGTCCTCGGCCCGGGGGTCCCAGCCGAGGTCGGCGGCCAACGGGTCGAGCAAGGTGCGCACCGCCAGGGCCAGGACCGGCCGGTCGCCGTCGGGGACCACCCGGTCGAAGAGGCCGAGGGCACCGAGGACCACCGACCAGACGCTGGGATCGCCCTCGGCCGAGGCCACCAGCGCCCGGGCCAGGGCCAAGAGGTCGGGGAGGGGACCCTGTCCCGAGAGGGCGGCGGCCCAGGTGTCGGAAACCAGGTTGTAGCGCTCCAGGTTGGCCAGGTCGCCGACCCCGGCGGCCAGCCGCTCGACCATGGCCGAGGGGTAGGACACCCGGTAGTACCCCGAGCCCCCGGCGTTGACCAGCAGGTCGGTGAGGCCACCGGACGGGATCGGGGTCGATCCCTGCAGCAGGATGGGGAGGGGGTCGAGCCCGGCCGCCCGCAGCGGACGGGTCAGGACCGGCACCTGCCAGTCCGAGCCGATGGCCCCCCCGGGTTCGCCCCGGTAGGAGAAGGGGGCCTGCGTGAGCGAGCCGTCCTCGCCCACCCGGACCAGGGGATAGCCGCCCTGGTTGATCCAGGTGTCCATGATGGTGCGGACGGCTCGCCCGCTGGAGCGCTCCAGGGCGTCCCACAGGTCGGAGGTCTCGGTGTTCCCGTGGCTGTGGGTGGTGAGGTAGTCGTTGATCCCCTCGCGGAACACGTCCGGCCCGATGAACTGCTCGAGCATGCGCAGGACGCTGCCGCCCTTTTGGTAGGTGAGGACGTCGAACATGCCCTGGGCCTCCTCGGGCCGACCGACGTGGAACTCGACCGGTCGGGTGGCGTGGAGGCCGTCGACGGCCAGGGCCGCCTCCCGCTCCACCCCGAAGCTGACCCACCGCTGCCACTCGGGCCGGAAGGCGTCGACGGCCAGGACCTCCATGAAGGTGGCGAAGGCCTCGTTCAGCCAGATGCCGTTCCACCACTTCATGGTGACCAGGTCCCCGAACCACATGTGGGCGATCTCGTGGCAGACCACGTCGGCCACCCGTTCCAGCTCGACCCGGGCGGCCTGGGCCGGGTCGACCAGCAGCACCGACTCCCGGAAGGTCACACAGCCCAGGTTCTCCATGGCCCCGAAGGCGAAGTCGGGGATGGCCACCAGGTCCAGCTTGTCGGCCGGGTAGGGGAGGCCGAAGTAGTCGGAGAAAAAGGTGAGGGCGTGGGCCCCGACAGCCAGGGCGAACGAGGTGAGGTCGGCCTTGCCCGGGGTGTGGACGATCCGGAGGGGAACCCCGCCGACGTCGACGGCCTCGGTGGCCTCCAACGGACCCACGATGAAGGCCACCAGGTAGGTGGACATCACCATGGTGGGGGCGAATCGCACCCGGCGCTTGCCGCCCGGTTCTTCGGACTCCTCGGCCACCGAGCCGTTCGAGTGGGCGGCCAGACCCTCATCGACCACCAGGGTGACCTCGAAGGTCGCCTTCAGCTCGGGCTCGTCCCAGCAGGGGAAGGCCCGTCGAGCGTCGGTGGACTCCATCTGGGTGGTGGCAATGGTGTGCTCCACGCCTGCCTCGTCCGTGAAGGTGGAGCGGTAGAAGCCGTGGAGCTTGTCGTTGAGGATCCCGGTGAAGGCCAGGTGCAGTGTGGCCGGGCCCGGCATCAGCGGCTCGGCGAAGGTGAGCGTGGCCCGCTCTTCCTCCGGGTCCAGGGCAATGTCGGTGGGGGCCAGGGCGTAGCCACGATCGGCATCGCCCTCGTTCAGCTC
>DATCBL010000296.1:0-3964 GCA_036511875.1 Acidimicrobiales bacterium | reverse complement strand
TGCGCGGGCTGCTGATGGGCACGCCCATCGGCCACAGCGCCATCATCGCCGTGGCCTGGTGCATCGCCATCGGTGCGTTCGGCTACCTGCGGGCCCGTTCCTCCTACGACCGACGACCGGTTCGGTAGGACGCGCCCGCTGGACGGTTTGGGTGGGCCGTTGCCTGTCCACCGGCCCAGGGCTACACCCACGTTGTTGCGCCGGTGGCCATGTGGGAAATCGGGAGCACTAGGGTGGGGACCGAAACTCCGGGTTCGCCCGTCGCCCCGAGTAGATGGGTTTGTCGGTAGCCACCAAGAACTAACCACCACCGGCCTGGATCAGTTTTTCTAGGTAGCGTGCTCTGACCCGGCACGAACCACAGGCAAGACTCGAGGGGGACCGTTGACCCGATTCGTCGAAAGCACCATTACCTTCCCGTACAAGCGGTCCCTCGGACCCGTGGTCGGGGCGTTCATGACCGCCCTCACCGAGAAGCAGATCCTGGGCATCCGGTGCCGGGACGCCGTGCTGGTGCCACCCATGGAGTGGGACCCGGCCACCGGCGCCGAGCTTCCCCACGAGTTCGTGGAGGTGGGGCCGGCGGGCACGGTCGAGTCCTGGACGTGGGTGGTCACGCCCTCAGACCAGCATCCGCTCGACCATCCCTTCGCCTTTGCCCTGGTCCGCCTGGACGGGGCCACCACGCCCCTGCTGCACGCGGTGGACGCCGGCACACCCGAGGGCATGTCCGAGGGCCTGCGGGTGGCCCCCAGATGGCGGGGCAGCCGGCAGGGACGCATCGACGACATCATCTGCTTCGTCCCCGGCGAGACGGCCGAGACCGAGGGCGAGGACACCGGTGGAGCCGTCGAACCGGTGACCCGAATGGACTATCTGGCCTCGATCACCTACCGGAACCCGGTCCCCGAGGCCGCCGACCGGGCCACGGAGGCATCCCGGGAGCACCGACTGCTGGGCCTGCGCTGCCCGAGGTGTGGACGGGTCTACGCCGGGGGACGCGGCTACTGCCCCATCGACGCCATCGAGCTCGGGCCGGAGTGCGAGGTGGACCTGCCCCACAAGGGCACCATCACCAACTTCGCCATCGTCACCCCGGTGCAGTATCCGGGCCAGACCGAGACCGAGCCGTTCGTCCGGGCCTTCGTCCTCCTCGACGGCACCGACGTGATCATCCCCTACTCGGAGGTCATCGAGTTGCCCGCCGACCAGGTGAGGGTCGGCCAACGGGTGGACGCCGTGTGGGCGTCGCCGGCCGAGGAGTCCGAAGAGGGTGGCGGCATGGGGGGTTCCTGGGGCTCCCTGCTCGGCTGGATCCCCAACGGCGAGCCGGATCTCGACGACCCCGACCTGGTCAACCGGATCTTCTGACCATGAGTCCACCCTCGACCGACATCGCCGTCATCGGCTGGGCCCGCACCCCCATGGTCCGGCACACCGACAAGTCCGAGACCCAGCTCCTGATGGAGGCCATCACCGACGCGCTCGCCCCGCTCGGGCTGAACCGCGCCGACATCGACTTCACGTGCCTGGGCAGCTGCGACTACATCACCGGCCAGGCGTTCTCCTTCGTGTCCAACCTGGACGCCATCGGCGCCTGGCCCCCCAAGCGTGACTCCCACGTGGAGATGGACGGCGCCTGGGCCCTCTACGAAGCGTGGCTCCGCCTGCAGGAGGGCGACATCGAGATCGCCGTGGTCACCGGATCCGGCCGCTCGTCGACCGGCGATCCGGCCCTGATCTATCCCATGGAGATGGACCCGTACTTTCTCGCTCCCCTGGGCGCCGATCCCCTGACCTTCGCCGCCCTCCAGGCCCGGGCGGTCATCGCCGCGGGCATCGCCGACGAGCGCTCCATGGCCGAGGTGGCGGTGCGGGCCCGCGGCAAGGGTGACGTCGAGTCCCTGCTGGCCGAGGAGTTCGTCCGCCAGCCCCTGCGCCGCCACGACGTGCCCCCGATCACCGACGGGGCCGCGGCCATGGTGCTGGCCACCGGTGATCGGGCCCGCCAGCTGGTGCCGCGACCGGCCTACATCACCGGGTTCGACCACCGCACCGAGTGCCACAACCCGTCCTTCCGGGCCCTGGACGACTCGCCGTCCACCCGCATCGCCGCCGAGGCCGCCGGCCTGGGCGACGGCCCCGTCGAGGTGGCTGAGCTCCAGACCGCCTTCACCCACGAGGAACTGCTCTTGCGGAGGGTGCTCGGCCTCGGGGACGACGTGGTCGTGAACCCCTCCGGTGGGGCGTTGCGGGACAATCCCATCATGGCCACCGGACTGTGCCGGGTGGGCTTCGCCGCCGACCACATCTTCGGGGGCGGGAGTCGGGCCCTGGCCCATGCGACCTCCGGGCCCTGTCTGCAACAGAACCTCGTCTGCATCATGGAGGGACGATCGTGAGCGCTCCCCCGGTGGCCGTGGTCGGCGTCGGCCAGACCCACCACAAGTCGCGACGGCTCGATGTGTCCTTCGGTGGTCTGGTGCGGGAGGCGGTCTTCCGGGCCCTCGACGACGCCCAGATGACGCTGGCGGATATCGACGCCGTGGTGCTGGGCAAGGCCCCCGACCTCTTCGAGGGCGTGATGAAGCCGGAGCTCTACCTGTCCGACGCCCTCGGTGCGGTGGGCAAGCCCATGTTCCGGGTCCACACGGCCGGATCGGTGGGAGGCACCACCGCCATCGTGGCCGCCTCCCACGTCCAAGCGGGCAAGCACAAGACGGTGCTGGCCGTCGCCTTCGAGAAGCAGTCCGAGGGCAACGCCCAGTTCGCCCTGGGCAGCGGGAAGGGCGCCTCGCTGGGAGCCGGAGGCGCCTTCGCCCCGTTCATCCGGGCGTACATCCAACGGAGCGGGGCCCCCGAGCACATCGGGTGGAAGGTGGCGGTCAAGGACCGCCTCAACGCCTTGAAGAACCCCTACGCTCACCTCAAGATCGAGGACATCTCCATCGAAAAGGTCAAGGCCTCGCCGATGATGTGGGAGCCCACCCGGTTCCTCGAGTCGTGCCCATCGTCCGACGGGGCCTGCGCCGTGGTCATCACCGACGAGGCGGGAGCCCGGGAGGCGGCGGCCGCCGGTCGGCCTCCGGCGTGGATCCTGGCCTCCTCGTCCCGCTCCGAGCCACCGAGCTTCCCCGGTCGCGATCCGGTGCGGCCCGCCGCCGCCCTCCAGTGCGCCGCTGATGTCTACACCGCCGCCGGGATCACCGATCCCCGCCACCAGATCGACACCGCCGAGCTGTACGTCCCCTTCTCGTGGCTGGAGCCCATCTGGCTCGAGGCCTTCGGCCTGGCCGAGGCGGGTGAGGGTTGGAAGATGGTCGACGACGGCACCACCGAGCTCGGGGGCGCACTCCCGGTCAACGCCTCCGGGGGCGTCCTGTCCACCAATCCCATCGGGGCCTCGGGCCTGCTCCGGTTCGCCGAGGCGGCCAACCAGGTGCGGGGAGCGGCCGGGGAGCACCAGGTGGACGGGGCCAAGGTGGCCCTGGGCATGGCCTACGGGGCCAACAACCAGTACTTCAGCACCTGGGCCGTCGGGAGCTCGCTGCACCCGTTCGGATAGGCGGCCCGGTCCGGGCCGGGTCTCGCTTCCGGTGACTCAGTGGTGACCTGCCCCACGGGCCATGAGCCAGGGCCCCACCTGGGGCACCACCACCACGGCGAGGATCAGGCCCAGAACCAGGCTGGCGGCCAGGGCCCACTGGCGTGCGCCGGCCCCGTCTATCTGGTGTCGGGTACGGCGGAGCCAATCTCGGGGGGCCAGACGCGCCGTGTCGACGAGATGTCCGAGCACGTGGAGGGTCATCACCCCCAGCCAGAGGATGAAGCTGGCCTTGTGCACCAGCGCCAAGGTCGATCGCAGGGAGAACGGGGCGAGGAGCAGCGCGATCCCGCTGGCGACGACGGTGAGCGTCAGCACGACGACAAACGGACCGAGGACCCGCAGGGCCAGCAGGGGCGG
>DATCBL010000295.1:0-2901 GCA_036511875.1 Acidimicrobiales bacterium | reverse complement strand
TGCCCTGGGCCGATGGGAGCCGACGCGCCTTTCGGGCCGTCGGCGAGTTCGTCCGGTCCCACCTGCCCGACGACGGGCCGGCCGACCACGAGGACCCACCGCCGGTCCCGGCCCCCTCCTGAGCTCGCCATGGTGCCCGTCCCACCGTCCTCACTCGCCGGGCCCGGCCGGGCTCCCCTGTGTCATCCTCGGCTTGCCGCCCAGGAGGGAGCCCCATGAATCTGACCTTCTCGCATCTCGGGATCTGCGTGTCCGACCTCGAGCGCTCGGTGCGCTTCTACTGCGAAGGACTGGGGTTCGAGCCGGTGGCATCCCACCAGATCGGGGGAGAGTTCGCTGCCCTCATGGAAGTGGACGGAGTGGCGCTCGAATCCCGCATGCTGGCCCGGGACGGGGTGACCATCGAGCTGCTCGGGTTCCTCTCGCCCGGCACCACTGGGGCGCGGACCCGCCGGCCGATGAACCAACTCGGCCTGACCCACCTCTCGCTCCGGGTGGACGACGTCGACGGCCTGGCCGCCACCCTCCAGGCACTGGGCGGCACGGTGGTGGCGGCCACCCGCACCACGTTCGACCTGGACCACACCCGCCTGGACTTCCTGTACTGCACCGACCCCGACGGCGTGCGCATCGAGCTGATGGACCTCCCGGGCTGAGGTGGTATGCGGGACGGCCCGGGCCCGGTGGCCGTCCATCCTCCGGTACCGTGATGCGGTGACCTCCGACCCGGGTGCCGTCGACGTCGATCCGGCCGCGGCCCGTGGCCTGTTGGAGGCTGGGGCCCTCCTCCTCGACGTCCGCGAGGACGACGAGTGGGACGCCGGCCACGCCCCCGAAGCGGTGCACGTGGTCATGGGGGCGATTCCCGACCGCGCGGCCGAGTTGCCCCCCGACCGGACCATCGTGTGCGTCTGCCGGGTGGGGGGACGGTCGGGAGCGGTGGCCGGGGCGCTGGCCGGCGCCGGGTACGACGTCCGCAACGTCGATGGCGGCATGCTGGCCTGGGAGGCGGCCGGTTATCCCGTAGTCAGTGGGTCCGGCGACCCGGGCCGGATCATCTGATCCCGCCCACCGGACCGCCATGACCGTCTACCTCGATGACTGGCGCCAGCCCGCCCACCTCGGGCCGGTCGATGACCGCTGGTCGCACCTGGTGGCCGACACCGACGACGAGCTCCACGCCTTCGCCACCCGCATGGGCATGCGCCGGGAGTGGTTCCAACACAAGGACGGCCGGCCCCACCAGGCCCACTACGACGTGCCCGAGCGCGCCCGCCGGACGGCGCTCGACCTCGGGGCGGTGGAGGTGACCTGGCGTCAGGTGGGCCGGATGATGCGGGAGCGTCGGCGGGCCGGATCCGGTCACGGGCCCGACGGGCGTGGCCGGCGGCCGGCGTGAGCCCGGTCGGGTGACCGGGGAGCCGGCGCCGGGATCGCTCGACCCCCGGACCCCGGTGCTGGTCGGGGTGGGCTCGGCCGGCGTCGATGACGAGGCGGTGGAATCGATGGTGCTGGCCCTGCTGGCCGCCGGGGCCGACGCCGGCGTGCCCGGACTCCTCGCCCGGGTGGACCGCATCGCCGTCCCCCAGGGGAGTTGGGGCTACTCCGACCCCGGCCGGTTGGTGGCCGACCGGGTGGGGGCGCCCGACGCCCGGACCCACCTGGTCGAGCTGGGCGTCCCCCAGCAGAGCCTGATCAACGAGGCGTTGGCCGCCATCGGCTCGGGGGTGTCCGAGGTGGCGGTGGTGGTGGGCGGGGAGGCCAAGGCCTGGGCCCGCGACGCCGAGCGCTCGGGACGACCGGGGGAGGAGACCGACCAGCACGGGGCGGTCCCCGACGTCACCCGGCGCCGGGAGGGCCCGCTGCTGGAGCCGGTGGAGGTGGCCCACCGGCTGTGGGACCCCGTCCAGCAGTACGCCATGATCGACAACGCCCTGCGGGCCGCGGATCGCCTGTCCCTGGCCGGCCACCGGGCGGAGGTGGCCGACCTGTGGGCCCGCTTCAACCGGGTGGCCCGCACCAACCCCGACGCGGCGTTCCCGGCCCCGTTGGCGGCGGAGGAGATCGCCACGCCGTCACCGACCAACCGGCCGCTGGCCTTCCCGTACAACAAGTGGCACTCCACCCAGTGGACGGTCAACCAGGCCGCGGCCCTGCTCTTCTGCTCGGTGGGCACGGCCCTTCGGCTCGGCGTGCCCACCGATCGCTGGGCCTTCCCCCGGGTCGGGCTGGAGTCGGGCCATGCCGTGTCCCTGTTGCGGCGCTCGGCCCCTCACACCTGGCCGGCCATGGAGGTGCTCGGGGCCGCCGCCGCCCGGCGGCTGGGACGTCCGCTGGCCGCGGCCGAGATCATCGAGGTCTACAGCTGCTTCCCGGCCGCTGTGCGGGTGCAGCAGCGAGCCTTGGGCCTCGATCCGTCCACCACCCCCACCGTCACCGGGGGGATGGCCTTCGCCGGTGGCCCGTTCAACAACTTCGTCCTGCAGTCGATGGTCCCGGTCATCGAGTCCCTCCGGGCCGAGCCCGACTGGGTCGGAGTGGTCACGACGGTGAGCGGACTGCTGACCAAACCGGGACTCGGAGCCTGGTCGTGCACCCCCGACGGCCGGCCCCCGTTGCTCGCCGACCTGGCCGAGTCGGCCGGGTCGGCCACCGGGGTCGTCGACGTGGTGGAGAACCTGGACGGCTTTGACGGGGAGGCCACCGTGGCCACCTACACCGTCACCTTCGAGGGGATGGAGCCCGACCGCACGGTGGCCGTCTGCGACACCGACGACGCCCGACGCTGCGTGGCGGTGGCCGAGGACCCCGGCTTGGCCGCCGCCGCCGTCACCACCGAGCTCATCGGAGCCCGGGTCCGCCTGCACCGGGGTGGCATCACCCTCCTCTGAGCCTGGAGAT
>DATCBL010000294.1:0-2708 GCA_036511875.1 Acidimicrobiales bacterium | reverse complement strand
GCTGTTGGTCGGTGAAGGCGAAGTGCATGGCGTGGTCCCCTCAGCCCCGCGGCAGCCCGAGCATGCGCTCGGCCACCACGTTCCGCTGGATCTCGTTGGTGCCGGCATAGATGGGTCCGGCCAGGGCGAACAGGTACCCGTCGAGCCACGGGGCGTCGACCCCGTCCCCGTGGAGCTCGGCCTCGGGGCCGAGCAGGTCGAGCGCGGCCCCTCGCTGCGCAGCCCGGCCCGCTACAGCGAGGCCGCCCGCCGCCTGGTGTCCCTCTACGCCGAGCAGCGGGCCGAGGACCCGGTGCGGGCCGCCCGCAGCGCCGATGCCGTGGCGCAGGCCTGGTTGGACGCCGAGGCCTACCGCCTCAACACGCTGTGGACGGCCACCCGGGTCCTCGACGGGGGGACGGTGGGCCCCGAGGCCAGCGCCAACAAGATCCACTGGTCGGAGACCGATCTGGCCATCCACCGCGCCGCGCTGGCCCTTCTCGGCGGCCAAGCCGAGCGGCACGGCAGCGGCGAGGACGCCCCCTGGCTGGACGGCTACCTCTTCGCCCTGGCCGGCCCGATCTACGCCGGAACCAACGAGATCCAACGCAACGTGGTGGCCGAGCGCCTGCTCGGGCTGCCGCGGGCCTGAGCCGGGACCGGACCGGGTGCACTTCGCCTTCACCGACCAGCAGGCCGAGTTCCGGGGCGCGGTGCGCCAGGTGTTGGCCAAGGAGTGCACCACCGACCACCTCCGGGCCGCCTACGAGCACCCGGCGGCCCGCAACCCGCGGTGGGACACCCTGGCCCGGTTGGGCGTGGTCGGGCTCTCGGTCCCCGAGTCCCTCGGGGGGCTGGGCCTCGGACTGGTCGACCTGGTCCCGCTGCTCGAAGAGGCCGGTCGGGTGGCCCTCCCCGAGCCGCTGCTCGAGACCACCGCCCTCCTGGCGCCATTGCTGGTCGAGCTGGGTGGGCCCACGTCGCAGGAGTGGCTGGAGGCCGTCGCCGCCGGCCGGGTCGCCGGCGCGGTGGGCGGGGTGGCCGCCCGGGGTTCGGTGCCCGTGGCCGGCGCCGACGGTGCCGACCTGCTGGTGCTGGCCACCGGCGGGGCGGGCCCCGACGACGACCCCGAGGTCCATCTGGTGGAGGCGTCCGCCGTCACCGTTCGCTCGGTGCCCTCCCTCGACCCCACCCGGCGGCTCGGGATTCCCCTGTGGTCCCCCACGGCCGACACCCGGGTGCTGTCCGGGGCCGAGGCCCGCGCCGCCCTCCGGCGCAGCGAGGCCCGCGCCGCGGTGGCCACCGCCGCCGAGCTGCTCGGCTTGACCGAGCGGATGATCACCCTGGCCGCCGACTACGCCAAGGAGCGCCGGCAGTTCGGCCAGGCCATCGGCAGCTTCCAGGCGGTCAAGCACCTGCTGGCCGGGGCCCAGGTCCGACTGGAGTTCGCCCGCCCGGTGGTCTACGCCGCCGCCTGGGCCCTCGACCGGGCCGAGCCCACCTGGTGGCGGGCCGCATCGGCGGCCAAAGCCTCCGCATCGGATGCAGCCACGGAGGCGGCCCGGGTGTCGCTCCAGGTGCACGGGGCGATCGGCTACACCTGGGAGTGCGATCTGCACCTCTTCCTCAAGCGGGCCTGGGCCCTGGCCGAGGCCTGGGGATCGGCGGCCGACCACCGCGCCCGGATCCTCGAGTCTCTGCTTGACGACGTCTCTGGCTGACCAGTCCCCGAATAACCGAGTCTCTGCTTGACCGAGTCTCTGCTTGCTGCGGCTCGGCCTAGCGGGGCCCGGGCGCACGCCCCAGTCCCGTCCCGGCCCCCAGCCCCGACGGCGTCACGGCTGGGCGAAGGCGTAGATGGGCACACCGTTGTAGGAGGGCGACTGCGACGGGAGGTAGGGACCGTTGATGACCACGGCCAGCGAGCCGGACGCGGCCGGGCCGGCGTCACCCTCCACGGTGACCACCGCCCCGTCCGGCCAGACCTGGACCACCAGGCCCACGTGCACCGAGGTGGCGGTGGAGGAGGGCCCGGTGCCGTAGAGGACGGCGTCACCGGGGAGCGGGACGGCGTTGGGCGGGAGCACGCCGGTGTGGGCGGCGGCCCAGTCGTAAATGTTGCCGGTGAAGGGGTACTCCGGGATGGGCACCCCGGCCTGCTCCCACACCCAGGTGGCGAACAGGGCACACCACTCCTCGCACGGGCCGTAGGGGTTGCAGAACCGGCCGCGGTCGGGGTCGCTGGCCACCTGGCTGTTGGCGACGGCCACGATGGCCGAGGCGGTGGCGGACGGCGCGGCACTGGGCGGGTTGGCGAACGAGTAGGACCACCCGTCCGGCTCCAGCAGCCAGTAGCCCTGGCCGTCCGGCGTCAGGGCCAGGCCGGCCACCGGGGGGACGTTGGCCGGGTCACCACCGTAGCCGCCGGCCAGTGACCCATAGAAGCCGGCGAACCCGAAGTGGAACACCTCGCCGTCGGTGGCCACCATCAGGTAGCCGAGGTCGTCGGGGGTGGCCACCATCCCGACCACCGGGTCGTTGAGCGAGGCACCGCCCATGGAGCCGAAGAAGGGGGCGTCCCCGAAGGTGAAGATCCCGCCGTCGGCGCCCACCATCCAGTACCCGTTGCCGGTGGCGGTGGCGGCCATGCCGGTGATCGGCGCATTGAGGTGGACGCTGCCCTCCGAGCCGTGGAAGGCGGCGTCCCCGAACGAGAAGACCCCGCCGTC
>DATCBL010000293.1:0-3596 GCA_036511875.1 Acidimicrobiales bacterium | reverse complement strand
CCTCGTGCACGGCGCCGGCCGGCTTCCGATCCGGCGCCTCCACCATCTGCCCGTCACGCATGTAGATCAGGTGCTGGGCGGCCTGGGCCACGTCGTTGTCGTGGGTGACCAGCACGATGGTCTGGCCACCGTGGTGCAATCGGGACAGCAGTTCGACGATCTCGTGACCACTGTCGGAGTCGAGGGCCCCGGTGGGCTCGTCGGCCAGCAGCAGGGTGGGCTCGTTGGCCAGGGCCCGGGCGATGGCCAACCGCTGGCGCTGTCCGCCGGAGAGGGACCCGGGAACGGCCTTGGCCTTGTCGCCGACGCCCAGCAGATCGAGGAGGTCCCGGGCCCGGCTCTCGGCCGGCCGGCGCTTGGTGCCGGCGATGATGGCCGGCAGGGCCACGTTCTCCAGCGCGGTCATGGACTCGAGGAGGTTGAAGAACTGGAAGACGATGCCGATGTGTTCCCGCCGGATCAGGGAGAGCTCGTCCTCGGTGCGGCCGGTGACCAGCTCCCCGCCCACGCTGATGGTGCCTTCGTCGGCCACGTCGAGTCCCGCCACCAGGTTGAGGAGCGTCGACTTGCCACAGCCCGACGGGCCCATCAGGGCCACGAAGTCGCCGGCCGGCACCCGGAGATTGGCCCCGCGCAGGGCCCGGACCGGAGCGTTCTCGGCCTCGAAGGTCTTCCGCACCCCTTCGACCACCAGCACGTCGCCGACGCCGGGGACGGTGGGCGGCTCGGTCGTCGGCTCCACGTCCATTGCATTCATCGGGATCCTCCCCCATCTGTGTTGTCGAGCATGCCGCCCGCTCCGGCCAGCGAGGCCCGGTCGGGAGGGGCATGGGCGGCGGCGGCCACCACCGGGACCTGGCGAGCGATCCGCCAGGCGTGCACCGGGGTGTCCCGTCCTTTGACCAGCTGCTCGGGCAAGAGTGTCGCCTCCACCGGCTCCGCCAACGCATCCATTGTGGCCTGACTGAGCACAGTCTCCCCCGATTCGGCCAGCTGTTGCAGGCGTTGGGAGAGATTGACCGTGTCCCCGACCAGCGTGTACTCCAACCGCTCCTGGGTCCCGAGCAGCGCGGCGGCCGCCTCGCCGGTGGACAGCCCCACGCCCAGCCCGAAAGGCGGGAGGCGGTCCTGCTCCCACCGGAGGTTGACCTCGGCCTGCAGGCGGTGGGCGTCGGCGGCGGCCGCCAGCGCCCGCTGGGCGTGGTCAGGCTGGGAGAACGGCGCCCCGAACACCGCCATCACCGCGTCCCCCACGAACTGCATGATGGTGCCGTCCTGGCCCAGGATGGCTTCGTTCATCGCAGCCCGATGGGTGTTGAGCTGCCCGGCCAACTGGCTGGGATCGGCGTGCTCGGCGATGGTCGAGTAGGACCGGATGTCGCTCATCAGCACTGTCACCTCGACCACCTCGGTCTTCCCGATGTCGCGGCCATCCCGCCGCAGCTTCTCCGCCAGGCCCCCGGGCAGCAGCCGGGACAGCGACTCGCCCTGCTCCTCCCGATCGACGATGCACTGGTGGAGAAGCCGCAGCCGGCGGATGGCTCCCTCGGTTCCCGCCGAGACTCCCTGGGCCAACTTCACGAACAATGCCTCGACCTGAGCGTTGACCGCCTCGGGCGTGGTCCGCTGCGATACGGCGATGGCCTTGATGGGCTTGCCCTCGGCCACCGAGCCGAGGAGGGACTCGTCGGCCGGGGTCAGGCCCCCGTCGGTGGTGACCGGACGGACCAGGGCATCGACGATGGAGGGGTCGAGGGCGGTCCCCCCGGTGGCCACCGCCCGCACCGCATCGACCAGTTGGTTGCCCTCGGCGATGTGGTCCTTCAGCAGGTAGCCGTAGCCGGCCGCGCCCTCGGCCACCAAGGAGATGGCGTACTCGGGGTCGTCGTACTGGGACAGGATGACCACCCCGGTGCCCGGGCAGCGCTGGCGGACCTCGCGGGCCGCCTCGATACCCTCCCGCTGGAAGGACGGGGGCATGCGGATGTCGGTCACCAGCACGTGGGGCCGGGTGGCCATGACTCCCTCCACCAGGCCGTCATAGTCCTCGGCCACGCCCACCACCCGCAGATCGCTCTGCCGCTCCAGCAGGGCCCGGACCCCCTCGCGCACGATCACGTTGTCGTCGGCCAGGAAGACGTCGATGACTGCGCCCGGCGGAGGGACCTCGGTATCCATGATTGATCAGTTCTCTCACATCCCCGACGACCAGGACAGGGCGTGAGCACGTCAACCCGTAGGGGTGCCAGCCACACCCTCCGAGACAGGCGATCACGGTGGTGCCCAGTCCGCCCGGGCGTCAGGATGGCACCATGAGAACCGAGAGCTCCGTGACCTCCTTGTCGTGGATCCCCTCCGAGGCGGTCCGGGGCGGCACCCGTATGGCCTTCGACGCCGGATTCACCCACTACGACGAGCCGCCGCCCGATGTCATCGAGGACATCGAGGAGCTGAGGAAGGCCGACCGCTTCCGGTTCGCCAACCTGCTGGCGGCCTGGGCCGAGTGGGACGCCCAGGGCACCGTCACCGGCTGCGGCTACTCGGGGGGTGGGCTGATGGGCTCGACCACGGTGGCCGTCGGGGCCCTCAGCCACGAGTTCGAGGCCGTGGCCCTCCCGGTCATCCAGCAGCCGCCGGAGGTGGCGGCCGGCCGGGTGCGGTTCGTCCAGACCGCGGGGGGACGCACCGGGCTCCCCGCCCCGCGCCGGGTCCGCCGCAAGCCCTTCATCCAGTGGCAGGCCCCCCTGGTCTGGGCCACCCTGGCCCTGACCCTCCACGCCGAGGGCCCACCGGAGTTCGAGGTCCTCGGGGCCAGCCGGTTCCCGAGGCACTGGTTCTACGACGCCGACGGAACCCTGGCGGCCAAGTCGGGGCTCACCGACTTCAAGGACTGGTACCGCAAGTCGTTCGGCAAGCACACGCCGTGGGGCGACCAGGACTCCCCCGCCCTGGTGACCGCGGTGGAGAGCGCGCTCGAGCGGGCCCTGTCGACCCAGATGATGGGCCAGGGGTCCAAGCCCAAGTACCGCAAGCTGTCGGCCGGGGACACCCTGGTGCGGGAGGGCGACCGGGGGACGGACGTCTTCCTGGTCCTCGACGGCGTGGTCCGGGTGGACAAGGCCGGCGAACGGTTGGCCGAATACGGGCCCGGCGCGGTGCTGGGCGAGCGGGCCGGCATCGAGGGCGGGGTGCGCACCTCCACGCTGGTGGCGGTGACCGACTCCCGGGTGGCCGTCGTGCCCCACCAGGCCATGGACCGGGACCAGCTCCACGAGCTGGCCGAAGGCCACCGGCGCGAGAGCCAGCAGGCCTAGGGGGTGCGCGCCCACCTCCTGGGCGTCCGCGGCTCCGTCCCCACCCCCGGTCTCCCCTTCGTCCGCTACGGGGGCAACACCTCGTGCCTGGCCCTGGCCCACCCGGGCCGGGCGCCGACCCTGGTGCTCGACGCCGGCACCGGCATCCAGTCCCTCACCACCGTCCTCGGCGACCACCCCTTCGACGGCACCATCCTCCTCTCCCACCTGCATTGGGATCACGTCGAGGGCCTGCCCTTCTGCGCGGCTGTCGACCGCCAGGACGCCCGCTCCGACCTCTAC
>DATCBL010000292.1:0-3646 GCA_036511875.1 Acidimicrobiales bacterium | reverse complement strand
GGGCCGCGGTCACCGGGGACCCCGAGCCGGCCTTCGAAGCCGTCCGACGCGACCCGCTGTCGCCCTCCGACGAGGCCTCGTGCCGGAAGATCTTCGATGAGCTGATGGCGGTCCAGGCCGACTCGCTGCCGTTCTGATCCCACCGGACCGATCTGGAGCGGTCCGGTGGGATCAGGCGCTGGTCTCCTTGGCCTGTTTCTCCTCGTTGTGCCGGTCGAAGGCCGACACCACCGCGGCGGTGGCGGCGCCGATGAACTCCGGTCGGTTCTCGGCCGCCCAGTCGCGGCTGGCGGTCAGGGTCCGGGACGTCCCCTGGAACTCCGGTGCCACGTAGCGGGCGACGAGCTCATAGGAGTGGCGGGTGGCCGCGGTGTCGGCCCACTCGTGCCCCATCAGCAGGTAGGTGCCGAAGCCGCCGGACTGCTTGCGGAGCCGCTCCACCTGGTTGACCGCGTCCTCCACCGTCCCGATCACCGCGAACCCCGAGGCGTTGAGCGCGTCGACCAGGGTCTCGTGGTTGGCGGTGTCGGGGGCCAGGGGCAGCGCCGCCACCCGCTGGAAGTAGTCGACCCACTCGGCCAGGCCGAAGCCCACGTCGGCGATGGCCTGCTCCTTGGTGTCGGCGATGTGCATGGGACCGACCAGGCGCCACTTGCCCCGGTCGATGGTGGTCCCGAACTCGGCGGCCCGCTCCTCCATGACGTCCCAGTGGGCACCGAGCACGTCGAATCCCCCGGCCGAGGTGGCCCCGATGGACAGCAGGCTGCACCCGAAGCGCCCGGCCGCCCGCGGGCCGGCCGGGGAGACCTGGGCGGCCACCGCCACCTCGGGAAACGGGCGCTGGTAGGGCCGCAGCTGCAGCCGGGCCTTGACCAGCCGGAACCAGTCGGTCTCCAGGCTCACCGGCTCGTCCCCGGCCAGCAGCAGCAGGATGGCCTCGAGCGACTCCTCCATCATGTCGCGCTGCCGGGCCGGGTCGATCCCCATCATGTAGGCGTCGGACGGGAGGGCCCCGGGACCGACGCCGATCATCAGGCGGCCGCGGGTGAGGTGATCGAGGAGGACCAGGCGGTCGGCCAGCATGAAGGGATGGTGGTAGGGCAGGGAGGACACCCCGGTGCCCAGCCGGATGTGGGCGGTCCTCGACGCCGCCGCGGCGATGAACACCTCGGGCGAGGCGATGATCTCGTAGCCCGCCGAGTGGTGCTCGCCGATCCAGGCCTCGTCGAAGCCCAGGGCGTCGAGGTGCTCGATGAGCTGGAGGTCGCGCTCCAGGGCCAGCGTCGGGTTCTGGCCCACCGGATGGAACGGGGCCAGGAAGATCCCGAACTTGAGATGGTCCGCCGGGGCCAGGGTGGTCATGCCGTTGCCTCGTCTCTGGTGATGGTCGATGGTGATGGAGCCGTCCGGCTCACGGTCTGACCACGATCTTGCCGTGGTCGCCCGGGGTGCGGAGCTGATCGAAGGCCGCCGGCGTCCCGTCCAGGTCCACCGAGGAGGTGATCAGGCGGTCGGCCCCGGGGACGCCGGAGGCCAGCCGGGCCAGCGTGGCGGCGAACTCGTCGGGGGTGTAGGCAAAGGAGAAGACCAGCTCAATCTCCTTGGCCACCGCCATGAACGGCTCGATGGTGTCGGTGTGCAGGCACACCCCGACCACCACGATGCGGCTCCTCGGCGGGGCCTCCTCGATGAGGGACTGCAGCATGCCGGGCGCGCCCACCGCCTCGAAGATCACCGGGCTGGGCACCTCGGCCCCGGACAGGGAGGCCAGGGCGCGCTCGAGCAGGGTGGCGGGGACGCCGAGGGCGCCCCAGCGGTCGTGGGGCGATCCCTCGGCCGGGTCGACGACCTCGTCGGCCCCGAACGCCTCGGCCAGCCGCCGACGCACCGGGGAGAAGTCGGCGGCCAGCACCGGGCCGTGGCCGCGGCCCTTGAGGGCGGCGATGATGGCCAGGCCGACCGGGCCGCAGCCCACCACCAGACTGGGCTGACCGGGAGCGAGCCCGGACCGGCCCACGGCGTGCTCGCCCACGGCCAACGGCTCGGTCAGCGCGGCCAGTCCGGTGTCGAGGGAGTCGGGCACCGGGAGGACCAACAGCTCTTGGAGCACCAGGTACTCGGCCAAGGCTCCCGGATAGCGGTTGGAGTAGCCGATCTGCTCCACCCCGCCCGGTCCGAAGATGATCGGCACCGAGCACACCCGGGTCCCGACCGGGAGGGTCCGGGCGGTGTCGGGTCCGTGCTCCACCATCTCGGCGCAGTACTCGTGGCCGAACACCGTGTCGGCCCCGGGGTCGAGGGGCGGGGCGCCGACCCGGGCCATCAACTCGGTGAAGCGGGAGAAGTCGGCCACGGCATGGAGGTCGGAGCCGCAGATGCCGGCGGCCAGGGAGCGCACCACCAGGTGCCCGGACCCCGGGGTCGGCTCGTCCACCGTCGCGGCCTCCAGCGCTCCACCCCGGGTGACCACGGCCCGCATCGCTTCATCCCCCAGCCTGAGCCGGCGCCGTGGGCCCGGCACCTCGTCCACTCGGTCCCGTGAGTCTCACACACCGGGACCTGGGCGGCACCCGGACGGTACCGGCTGGTCACAGCGACGGAGGAGACAGCCCCGACAACGGGGCCTCCGGTTCCCACCGGCGCCTATGCCGCGGTCGAAGGGCAGCAGCCCTGCTACCCGATCCGGGGTTCCAGGGCGTGCGGATCGAGCCGGAGCTCCTGGCGGGCCATGGCTTCGAAGAACCCGAGGAAGCCCTCACCGTCGGAGGACCGGAAGAAGCCCCGGGCCGGCTCAGGGAGCTCACGGCCACCCCCCACCGCCTCGACCTGCCAGGCCCGCCGGCTGCGGTGTTCGAGGGCCACGGCCCGCTGGTGGGCGGCCCGGATGCTGCCGGCGGTGACGAAGACGCCGTGGTTGGCCAGCAGGGCCATGTCCGCCGACCCCATCGAGGCCACGGCCCGGGCGGCACTGTCCCGGGAGTCCACCGGGCCGTCGTACTCGTCCACCACCACCAGCTCGCCTCCCCCCAGGGCCGAGCTCTGGTCGTAACAGCCGGGCACCCGGGCCGCGTCGGCCCAGACGGTGCCGTAGCGGGGATGGCTGTGCACCGCCACCACCACGTCGTCGCGCTGCCGGTGGAGCTCGAGGTGGAGGGGGATGCCGAGGGGCACCGGCCAGCGTCCCTCGACCACGTTGCCGTCGAGGTCGATGACCAGCACGTCGTCGGGCCGGAGCTCCTCCCACAGCAGGAGCCACGGGTTGCACAGCAGGGTGCCGTCCTCCTGCCGGTAGGTGATGTGGCCGGCCAGGTGGTCGTCGTACCCCTCGCGCCACAAGGTCCGGGCCAGCAGCACCAGCTCCTCCCGGGGCGACAGGTCGGGCAGGAGCGAGCCCGGCCCGGGCGCAAAGGCGCCGGGGGTCACGGCACCGGGTGCTCGGGCAGGGGCCAGCGGTAGAGGCGGGCGGCGTTCTGGTGGGTCAGCTTGCGCAGGTCCTCGACGGGCAGGTGGCCCCAGCAGCGCTCGATGACCGCCTGGGTGTCGGGCCAGGTGCTGTCGCCATGGGGGTAGTCGGTCTCCACCATGATGTTCCCTACTCCGATCCGGTAGCGGGTGTCGATGGTCGACGGGTCGTCGAGCGAGCAGA
>DATCBL010000291.1:0-7178 GCA_036511875.1 Acidimicrobiales bacterium | reverse complement strand
CCCTCGCCGCCGCCCGAGCCGTTGCCGACGATCAACTCCACCGTCCCGAAGACGAACAGCCCCAGCACGATCACGGTAGTGGTGACGATCCAACCGACCTGGACACCCAGGTTGGTCCGGGCCTGAGGGCCGCCGACCGGCTCCGGCGCGCCCTCGCGGGAGGCCCGCCACGTCACCAGACAGTAGGCCAGGTACACCCACACGGCGATGAGCACCGGGAGGGCGATGAGCATCAGGATGTTGAAGTCGAACTGGTTGTCCGACGCACTCGAGGTCATGGTCCCCGGCGGCACGTGCGGCCCGACCAGGACGTAGAACAGCACGTCGCCGACAACGGAGATGATCAGCCAGATGGCGACCATCCTCCACAGATGGCGGGGCTGGGTCGCCCGATGCGTGGCTGTGCCCGGACTGGTGGGCTCGTCAGCGGTGACCGTCACGACACGACGTCCAAGAACCCACCCATGTAGCCCAGTGTGCTCATCGGTCCCCCGTTTCCGTACAGCCATCCCAGTCCGCAGGGCACGAAGCACTGCCACGGGTAGTTGCCGGGACCTGGCGTGACGAAGGAGGCTCTGATGATGTTGACGGCCGAGCTGGGCGCCGAGCAGGGGGCCTGGCTGCAGACGTTGGTGGCGTTGGGACTGACGCCCACCAGCGGCACGTTGATGCCGAGTGTCGGGATGGCGAAGGTGTGGCCGACCCCGTTACCGGAGTTGGAGTCGTACTCCCTGACCAGCTTGCCGTTCAGCGTCATGACGTTCCCAATCACGCCCTGCACCCGACCCCACTGTTGGTTGCGCAGCGGGCTTCCCGAGTCGAACTGCTCGACCGTCAGGTTGATGCGGGTGTGAGCCGGAACCTGCCAGATGGTCGAGTGGATCCACTGACCCTGAGGATTCTGGACCAGATAGGAGACCCAGGTGGGGTGGTTGCCGTAGCCGTTTCCGATGGATCCCACCGTCTGCACCGTCAGATTGACGGGGGCTCCGGCGGGCTGGGCGTTGGTGAAGTTGACGGTCGCAGGCTCCGGCAACAGGAAGCCCACCACGCCCCAGACGGCAAAGCCGACGACCACCACGAGAAGCCCCAGGACAACCGAAAGCCTTCCCCCGAATGACATGCGGTGCTCCTTAACAACTACTACTGCCTTGACTGCACTACCTTGGCGAGCCGGTCATTCCGACAAGATGGTCGAGCGCTACGTTGGTCCAGGCCCCACACACGATAAGAATCTATGAAGATTTCTGGACCTCAATGCGACAGTACGTGGAGTGACGACCCAGGTCAAGTATCCGACGAGCGGGCACTGTTCGCACACCAGTTTCTTCAGGAGACTCACAGCGTCATCGGAGAGTCACTTCGGATCGGAGGCGCCCGCCTGCTGTGGTCGGAGGTCCTGGATAGTCGTCTCCGGTCCGCGGTGGGACAGGCGGTCGAGCACCCCGGACAGCGACCCCTCCTCGTCGATGGCCCGCTTGATGATGACCACGAGGGCCGGCACGGCCCAGAAGTCCCCGCATACCCAGAGGATGGCCGCACCGATCTGCTGGTCGGCGAACGGGGCCAGGGTCACCCCGGGGACGTGGGCGTACACCGGGTACCAGCTGGCCGCCGAGAAGATGCTCAGGGCCATGGCCAGCACGAACATCACCACGTTGGTTCCGATGACCGCCCCGGCCTGCCACAGCGGGGTGGCCTTGAGCCGGAACGGGTGCGAGGGGATGATCTGCAGCCAGAACAGGACTCCGGTAACGAAGAAGCTCCCGTGCATGAGCCAGACGTGCACGGCCTGGTTGTTCTCCGACTCGTCGAAGAGGACCGGGAAGTGCCACACCACCATCACCACGTTGAAGGAGATCAGGGCGAACCACGGGCTGGCCACCACCCTTCCCATGGCCCGGAGCCCCCGGGACCACGACCCGAGAAGGACGAACCGGCCCACCCTGCGTCGGGCGCCCACCGGCAGGGCGAACAGCAGGGGGATCCAGGGCGCCCCGAAGACGATGAGGATCGGGGCGTAGAAGGCAATGAGCAGGTGCTCCACCATGTGGACGAAGAAGTAGTCGCTGGCCCAGTAGTCGATGGGCGAGTCGATGGCCAGGAGCAGCACGCCCAACCCGCCGTAGAAGGCCAGCGAGTGGAGCCGTCGCCGTCGGGTCCGGACGGGATCCGACCGCTTGCGGAGCCGGGACAGCCCGATCTCGTGGGCCCCGACCAGCACGGCCACCACGATGAGGAACGGATCGAACGACCAGTTCTGCGTGATGTAGTGCACGGCCGCGGCTCCTCGGTCCGTTGCTACCCGTCAGCCGGGTTTGGACACGTGCCACGGTAGCCCGACTCACCGTGGAGGATCGGGCCGTCACCCCGACGACCCGTACTGGATGTCCACCCGCAGAGTCTGGATCCGGCCCCACCCCGGGTGGCCCAGACCGTAGACCACCAGTGTGGACTGGTTCGGGGCCAGGGCGTCGAATCCCCCCTCGGGCGTGGCCGTCACCGACTCCGTGCCCGGCGGCAGCGGGGCCAGCCTCTCCCAGCTTCCGGTCGAGGGGGAGATCACCGAGGCGGTACGGCGGCCGCCCGGTCCGGCGACGGCGATCACGAAGCCCCCGGTTCCGGTGACCCCGGTCGACGCCAGCCGGCCCCGGCCGAGGGCCAGCCCGGCCGAGACGGTCCAGCTCCGCAGGCCGTTGCCGCTCCACAGGGCGAACAGCCGGGTCGCCCGGCCCGACCCCGCACTGACCAGCGCAGAGGTCCCCGCCGCCGTCTGGACCAGGCGGATCACCTCGGTCGGTCCACCGGACACGCCGGGGATGCCGGGTCCCGCCGACAGCCAGCCGGTGCCCGATGCGACGAAGACCCCGGCCTGCCCGCCCCGGGCACAGGAGGCACCCACCGTGGTGGCGCCCAAGGCATCGAGGTCCATCGCGGTCAGGGAGCCGAGGTGACACCCGGCCAGGGCCGGATCGCTCCGTAGGGATCGGGCCGTGGCCGCCGGCTTCCACGCGCTGAGGTCGCCGGCCGTGGCCACCACGGCGCCCCCTCCCCTGCGCAAGAGGGCGATGGACTCCCCGTCGGCCCCTTGGGCCAGCGCGTCCGGTACCGGGGCCAGGCCGCCCGGCAACAGGCCCTCGGACCACGTCGACCCCTGGTCGGTGCTCGAGGCCAGCGGGGAGAACGTGAGGTCCACCGACGGCTCGATGCCGGCCAGCAGCGATGCCGTCCCGGCCGTGGCCACCAGGCCCCCGTTGGTCGCCGCGCCCGGCGGGGTGGCCAGTTGCCAGGACGACCCACCGGAGAGGGCGAGGAGCTGCCAGAACGTGTTGAGGGGGTCGTCGAGGTGGCCCATGGCCAAGGTGGCCCACGTCGTGGTGGACACCACCGCCGAGCTGGCCAGCGGGATGGCCGGCCCCGGCACCGAGGGCCCGTCGCCGGTCGCCGTGGACGGCGTCCCACCGGACGACGAGCATCCGGCCACCGTGGCGGCGAGGAGGGCCAGCGCGCCGAACGAGGCGAGCAGCCCGACGCCGGTCGACCGGCGGCCGGGCCCGGCTGCAGCCCGGCGGTGGTGACGTCGCACGGCCGACCGGCGACTCACGTCTGGGCGACGTGCTGGACTTGGCTCGAGAGCAGGGACGAGAACGAGGACTTCCCTGCCGCGGTGCCGGCGCCGGGGTCGGAGTCGATGATCTCGCGGGTATGGCCGGTGCGGTCGATGATGTAGAGGATGTCGCTGTGGGCGATCATGGCGCCGGCCGGCGCCACCTGGGTCTGGACCCCGTAGTCGTCCCACACCTTGTGCAGCTGGTCCACCGATCCGGTCAGGAAGGTCCAGTTGGTCAGCTGATCGAGGCCCTCCTGGCGGTCGAAGGCGTTGGTGAAGGCCGTGGTGTTGTCGAGGGGGTTGTTGACCACGGCCACCAGGTCCACCCGACCGGCCGTCGACCCCAGCATCTGGTCGGTCAACCGGAGCTCCTGGGCGATCAGGGGGCAGTCCGACACACACACCGGGTCGAGGAAGGTGAGCACCACGGTGTGGCCGGCGAGCGACGCCAGCGAGACCTGGTGGCCGTGCTGGTCGGTCAGGGTGAACGGAGAGGCCGGCAGGTCGACCAGGTTGGGTGAGCCGTTGGCCGCCTCGGCCAGGATGGGGTCGGCGTTGGGATTGGTGGCGGCCACGGCCATGGGGCCGGCACCGACCAGCAGGATCCCCAGCGCCCCGACGGCCAGCAGCGAGCGCAGCAGGTAGGAGGGGGCGAGGCGGTCGAGCCAGCCGGCCGGCGCGGGAACGCCTCCCGCCGGTGCTCCCTCTCCCCCGGCTCCCACCGACGGCGTCTCCGATGCGCCTGCCGGCACCGGATGGGCGGCCTCGGCCCGCACCGGCAGGCGGACCATGGCCAGGTAGCCGCCCGTGAACACCAGGGCCATGGGGATCATCGAGTTGGGATCAGTCCCGACGCCCCCGAAGAAGCCCAGGTCCTCGACCAGGACCCAGTCGGCCAGGCAGAGCACCGCGCCGACCACCACCCCGACCCGGAGGAGTCGGAGATTGCCGCTCAGGAAGCAGGCGCCGACGCCGACCAGCAGCACCACGACGAGGAAGTTGACCAGCCAACCGTGGCCGGCCTCGAAGGTCCCGAACGACCGGACCCACGACGAGAACACCGAGGGTTGGGAGACCTGCGACATCTGCTGGACCATGGAGGTCAGCGTCCCCGGCGGGGCCGAGGGGTGGGCCTGACCGGACCAGAACCCCCGGCCGGGCCAGGCCTGGAGGACGCCCACGCCCACGAACAGCAGGCCCATCGCCCGCACGAGGCCCTTCCCCAGCCGGGGTGTCTCCCACGACCGGTCGGGCAGGGCCACCAGCACCCCGGCCACCGCATAGAAGAGCACCGCCCCGGGCAGGCCGAACAGCCAGCTGCTCCCGTGGGCGAAGACCCCGCCGAAGGCCTCGCCGAACACCCAGACCACCAGTCCCCACCCGGCACTCACCCCACCGGCGCTGCGGGACCAGTACCCCCGGGGCGCCACCAGGAGGAAGACGCCGATGCCGATCTGGATCCACACGGTGGCCGCGGCGGCCGACACCGGGTGGTCGGACCAGATGGTCGTGCCCACGTTGACCAGGTGCTGGACCCAACCCGGTGAGGAGCTGGCCGCCGGGGTGATGACCGAGCCGGGCAGCCCGAGCGGCATCGACCCTTGGATCTGGAGCAGGCCGTCGAACACCCAGAGGAGCCCGAAGCTGATCCGGAGCAGCCGGCGGGCCGGCGGCTCGGGGGAGGACCAAGGATCGGGCACCGTGGCGTCGAGGGTGCCGGCGGCCACCGCCCGGCGGTAGTGCACGGTGCGGGCCACGTTCCAGGCCACGGCCAGCAACACCCCCAGGATGACCAGCACCAGGAGCTGGTGGTCGAGTGCGGCTCGGAAGGCGGCGGCGATGGTCGGGTTGTCGGTCTGGAGTCCGTGCCCCATTCCTGGCATGTGGTTCCCACTCTTCCTTGGACCCGACCGCGGCGCGGGATCGGGGCATCGTGACCGTGCAGCCCCCGGGCTGGCGTCGGTCGATTGTAGGTCCGCGTCCGACAGGACCCTCCGCGCCCCGGTCCGGCCGGTCGCCGGTGGGGGACCACCGTCGACGACGGCGGGTCAGGACGTCGGGCCGGCTCCTGGACGCGGGGGGCTGGTCGGCGGCTCGGCCTCGGCCGCGGCCATGGTGCGAAGGTGTTCCTGCCAGTTCTTGAGCATCTGGACGTGCTCGGGCGCCACCACCTTGGGCTGGGCCGCGGCGCGCTGTCGCCGCCGGTTCTGATGGAGGGTGGTCCACCACATGTAGACGGCGAACACCGAGAAGATCGGCCATTCGAAGACGTAGGCCCAGCTCAGTTCGTTCCCGCCCAGCGCCCGTCGCACCTCGAACCAGAAGGCTCCGATGCACAGGGCCAGGGCCAGGGCCAGGGTGAGGTGGAGCTTGACGGCCTCCGACCCGGTCAGGCGCGTCCCCTTCGGGTCCGGATCGGTCGAGTCCGGTGGATCCACGCGCTCCACCCTACCGGTGGGCCCATCGCCGGTTGGTCCGGCCCTCGGCGCTCCCGCAGGCCGGCGCGCCTAGGTCACGGTGAAGCCGTGCGCCGCCGCGGCCCGGGGCGCCACGAACCCGGCGGAGGGGACCCCGCCGCGACTCGATGCGGGGGACGGCGCCGTGGCGGAAGCCGTGCCGGCCGGCGGTGGGAGTGGTGAGGCTCAGGTCGGCCGGGGTGAGCGGGGCCGGTCGGGCCGCCGGCCCAGTCGAGGCACCGGCCGGAGGGGCCACCGACATCAGGCCGACCCAGGAGGTGGCCAGTCCGGCCCGGAACGATACCCGAGCGGCCGGTGACGCCGCCGCGGACGGTAATGGCCTACTCCCCGAAGAGCAGTCCGTAGTTCGCCCCCCGGCGCAGGTGGTGGCCGCCGTCGACGGCCAGGTTGACCCCAGTGATCCAGCCCGACTCCGGGCCGGCCAGGAACCTCACCGCGGCGGCGACGTCCTCCACGGTGCCCAGTCGGCTGATGGGCATCTCGGCCAGGTACTCGTCGAGCAGCGGGCCGCCGGCGGTGATCGGGGCCATCAACTCGTCGTCGACGATGCCGGGCTGGACCGAGTTGACCCGGATGCCGTCGGCACCCAGCTCCTCGGCGGCGTACTGGCACAGCGTGTCGATGCCGGACTTGGCCGCTCCGTAGGCCCAGAGGTACCGGTGGGGGAAGGCCCCGGCCCCCGAAGACATGCCGATGATCGATCCGCCCGACCCGGCTCCGCCGTCCACTCCCGTCCCCACCCCGGCCGCCATCAGCGGGGCGGCGTGCTTGATGCACAGGAAGGTCCCGATGAGGTTGACGTCCACCGTGGCCCGGACCTGGTCGAGCCCGGCCGTGACGATGGGCCCCATGTGGAGGGAGCCGCCGGCGTTGGCGAACAGGATGTCGAGGCGCCCCCGCCCGCCCGCGGCGGTGGAGACCGCCTCGACCACCTGCTCCTCGACGGTCACGTCGGCCACCAGGTAGGCGGCCGTCCCGCCGGAGGTGGGGGTGTCGGCCGCGGCCCGGGCCACCTCCTCCAGCACCGTGACCGCCCCGACCAGCTTCTCCTCGGTGCGTCCGCAGGTGGTGACGTGGGCCCCGTCCCGGAC